>JBDLWC010000143.1:0-23403 GCA_039804485.1 Verrucomicrobiota bacterium | reverse complement strand
GCTTCATCAACCCCGACTTCGACGTCCGGACGACCTTCGACCGCGCGGACTTCACCCGGATCCTGATCGAGCAGTTCCGGCTCTCCGCCGAGACCGTCGAGGCCTTCTTCGCGCACCTGCGGGAGATGAACTACTACGACAACGATCCGCGCACCACGCGCCAGCTCTTCGAGCAGTTCTTCCCCGGCCGGCCCGACGTCCAGCGCCTCCTCCTCGAGCCGATCGCCTACGCCAACGGCTCCACCCTTGACGACCCCGCGATCACCTTCGGCATCGTCTTCTCGAACTTCATGTCGAAGGGCGTGTTCATCTTCCAGGGCGGCACGGACACCATGATCAACCTCATGACCGCCGAGATGAAGGCCAACGGGGTCGACATCCGCCGCAACGTGCTCGTCGAGAAGGTCTGCGTCGAGAAGGACGCCGCCGGCCGCCGTCGCGTCGTCGGCGTGAAGCTCCGCGGCACCCGCGAGGGCGAGGAGGCCGAGGTCGCCTGCGCGACCGTCGTCTCCAACGCCAACATCAAGGACACCGTCCTCAGGATGGGCGGCGAGGAAGCCTTCGAGACGCCGTTCCTCGACGAGGCCCGCCGGGTCCGCGTGAACACGTCTTCCTGCCAGGTCTACATGGGCGTGCGCGAAGGCGAGACCATCCCCCACATCGGCGACCTCGTGTTCACCTCCGAGGCCAAGCCTTTCTCCAGCCACGAGCTCGTCGACTTCCACACCACCTCGCGCACTTACTCGGTGTACTATCCCGACACCCGTCCGCACACGAAGACCCCGCGCTACGCCATCGTCACCTCGGTCAACCAGAAGTGGGACGACTGGGCGCATCTCTCCGAGGCGGACTACGCCGCGAACAAGGCGCGGGTCGTCGAGGAGTCCTTCCGCGGGCTCGAGAAGTTCATCCCGGATATCCGCTCGAAGGTCGATCACGCCGAGGCCGCCACCCCGCGCACGGTGAACCGTTATGTCCGCCATGTCGGCGGCACCTCGTTCGGCACGAAGTTCGAAGGCCTCAAGGTCTCCATGGCCCTGCCGGAACAGGTCGGCGGCTTCTACCATGCCGGCAGCGTCGGCATCATCATGTCCGGCTGGCTGGGCACCATCAACTATGGTGTGATCGTCTCCGCCAAGGCCGACGCCTATCTGCGCGATCCCGACGCCCATCCGCTCGGCGACGCCGCGGCGAGCGCGGGGGTCTGACGGAGGGTAGGGTTGATCTGTTGATCGGCTGGCCGGAGGGCCGGACGAGAGGTTATGAATCGATTGTCCGCCGGGCCCCGAGGCATCGTATCTTGCATCTGCCTTCTATTATCTTCCGTCAGGCCGGCGTTCCGTCGGCTTGACGGTGGCCGGCGAGCGGCAAGTCTCGTCGCATGGCCGCCGACCCCCGCAAATCCTTCGCCAAGAAGCTCGAGCACGGTTTCGAATCTTTGATCTTCGCCAGCCGCTGGGTGCAGACTCCGATCTACCTGGCGCTCATCCTCGGCTCCATCGCCTATGCCTGGAAGAGCGTCCAGGAACTCTGGCACCTGCTGCAGGGTTTCCCGGCCGCGACCGAGAGCACGATCATGATCGGGATCCTCTCCCTCGTGGACATCTCGATGGTCGCCAATCTCGTCAACATGGTCGTGGTCGGCGGCTACGTGACCTTCGTCAGCCGCATCGATTTCGGCGACAACCGCGACCGGCCTGACTGGCTTGACCACATCAACGCGAACAGCCTCAAGGTGAAGCTCGCCGGCAGCCTGGCGAGCATCTCGGCCATCCATCTGCTCAAGAGCTTCATCGCCATCACCGAGTCGGTGACCGTGTCCTCGCCGATGACCGCCGGGATGGAGAAGGCCATCGTCTGGCAGGCGATCCTGCACGGCATCTTCCTCGTCTCGATGATCCTCTTCGCCTGGGGCGAGCGCCTGCAGCGCCACGACGCCCACTAAGCCTTGGGCGCGAGGTCGCTGACCCAGCCGATCACATAGCGGCGGAGTTCGGACGACCACCCGTAGTGCAGGCGAAGGCGATGGCCGCGGGGGTCCGGCTTGCTGTCGATGGTGGCGTCAAGGGTGAGCTTGCTCGTCCCGCAGACCACGCGGACCGCCGCCCGCCCGCGCAGGCCTTGCCGCGTCGGGTGGCGGAGGTGCGGCGGGATCTCGTCGCCGTCGCAGGCGCCGCCGACGCCGCCTTCCATCCGCACCATCCGCATGAAGTCCAGCGCGCGCATGGCCGCATGGATGTGTTCGAAGCAGTCGAAATCGCACGAGAAACCGGCGTCCACCGCCGATTCCAGGATCACGTGGTCGGCCATGCTGGGCATCCGCGCGGCCCAGGCGAGGAAGTGGCCGACGTTGGGCTGGTGGCCGGGTACGGAGTGGCCCATGACTTCCTGCCGAGGCCGGGAGACCTTGCCTTCGGTGAGATCGGCGCCGAAGGCCGCGATGACGGCCGCCGCCACCGTTTTATCGTCGGCCCGGAAATCCAAGGTCACCTCGGTGCGGGGTGCCGCGGCGGTGTCGCGCGTGCCGGCGTGGGCGACGATGCCGAAGTAAAGGTCGCCGCACAGGTCAGGGCCGCTCAGGCGGACGGCTTCGCCTTTGGCCGGCAGGACGAACAGCGCGGGAAGACCGGCCGTATCGGGCAGCCGTTCTTCGAGGCGCTGACGGATCGCGGAAGGGCTGAGGTGGGTGGTGAATCGGCGACGGCGAAGGGCGCGGGGGCGCTTCGGGGCGGAGGGGCGGCGTTGCATGGGTCGGTGATGAAAGGAAGAGGGGGCTTCCCGGCCGTGCGGTCCGTGGAAAGACGGCGCTCGGCTGGGTCGGTGATGGGCGGACTGACTGGGGTTGGGCAGGGACGCCGGGGAGGGCGGAGAACTGTCCGAGACCCAAGTATGCTCCCCGGCTCAGGGTTGTCCAGCGATTGTCGGCGGACCGTCGCTGATATGTTTATATCATTGTTGTAGAGAGGTTAAGCGAGCCTCGCTCCGCTTGCCTCCGGAATTTCCTTCCGCGAGCCGGTCGAAGAAGCCGCCGTCGATCTCAGCGGGCGAGCCACCGACGGGCCGCCAACCAAAGCCCGATGGGCGCGATCACGCTGAGCGCCACCGCCCAGCCGGGCTCGTCCTGCCCCAGCGCTCCGATGGCGGCGAACAAGAAGCCTGTCGGCAGGCTGCCGCAGACCAACGCGAAGGCGTAGGTCTTGAAAGGCATCCGATGCAGTCCCGCCAGGCAGGCGATCGCCTCGGGTAAGATGGGCAGGCAGCGCGATCCGGCGACAAGCCAGGCGCCGCCTCCCTGGAAAAGATCCTCGCCCGAGCGAAGGCCTTCTTCGCCGGCCAGTCTCCGGGCGATAGGTCGGCCCAGCGCCCGGCTGAGGGCATAGGCGATCAGTCCGGCGAGGGTGGTGCCGGTGGCCGCATAAAGCCCGCCGAGCCAGATTCCGTAGGTCAGGCCAAGGGCCGACATCACGACGGTGCTCGGTATCGGCAACAGGATGTCCGCGACGAGCAGGCCGATGCCGGCCAAGCCGGCGCCGGAGCCGAACCGTCCCATCCAGGCCCGGGCGCCTTCGAGGCTGAGCGCTCCTTCGAACTGCTCGCCCCAGATCATGAAAGGGATCAGGCATCCCAGGAAGAGCAACCCGCCGATGACCCACGGCGCGAGATGGCGGCGCAAGGGCTTCATGCCTGACGGGTGGGTGATCGCGATGCCATGTACGGCTCTGATGCTGCCCCTGCGCGGCCCCGGGGCAAGTCCGCCTATGGCGCAGGGAACTTTCTGCGCCAGGCGTGGTCTGTTGAAGCACCCCATGAAGACCCCGTTGCTCCTCCTGCTTGCCCTGGCCGCGTCCGGCCAGGTCGCCTTGGCCGTCGATGACGCCGCCAAGCCCGCTCCTAAGGCCGCTCCCCAGGCTGCCCCTGCCGTCAAGGCCCCGCCTCAGCCGACTCAGCCCGCCGATGTCGCCGCACCCAAGATCGGACCCGACGGCAAGCCGCAGGCTGGTTTCCTCAAATCGCACGAGTCTTTCGTCGCGATCGCCAAGAAGGGCGAAGCGCAGGTCGTCTTCCTCGGCGACTCCATCACCGCGGGTTGGAACGGACAGAAGACGTTGTTCGCCCAGGAGTATGGCAAGTACAAGGCCGCCAACTTCGGCATCGGCGGCGACCGGACGCAGCACGTGCTCTGGCGCGTGGAGAACGGCGAGTTCGAAGGCATCAAGCCGAAGGTCGTGGTGCTCATGATCGGCACGAACAACTCCGGTGTCGGCGCCAATCCGCCGGAGCAGGTGGCCAACGGCATCCGCAAGATCATCGACGCCATCCATCAGCGCACCCCGGAAACGAAGGTGCTGCTTCTCGCCGTCTTCCCCCGCGGCGCCACCGAGGCCAAGAATCCTGGTCGCGCGAAGAACAACGCCGTCAACGCGCTGATCGCCAAGTTCGACGACGGCAAGAAGGTCCACTTCCTCGATATCAACGCCAAGTTCCTCGAGGCGGACGGCACCCTGACCAAGGAGGTCATGCACGACTTGCTCCACCTCACCGCCAAAGGTTATCAGATCGAGGCCGACGCGATCCGCGAGAAGCTCGCCGCGCTCGTCCAGTAAGCGCCTGACCAGACGGCAGATCAGGCCGCCCCTTCCGGGGGCGGCCTTTTTCGTGCTCAGCGGCCCCAGCCTTCCGGAAGGCCAGGCAGGGTCGCCGTCAGGATCTCGTGGATCGCCTGGCGTTCGGCTTCAGGCAGATGGCCGAAGCCCGGGCCGGGCGGGTGGGCGCGCAGGCCGGCGGAGAGACGAAGCAGCGTAAGGTCGCGCAACGGTTTCGGCAGCCCCGCGAAACTCTCCGAGTAGATCAGCGGGCTGCACCGGTAACGAAAGAGGCGGGTGCGGAGGTCGAGGTCGCGCAGGGAGCGCCCTTGCGGATCGGCCTTGCGGTTGCGCGCGTAGGCGGCGGCGAAGACGCCGTCGCCGCCGACGCCGCCGGCGGGCCAGGCGGCTTCGTCCCGGAAAAGCAGGGCGTCGACGATCTTCTCCGCCTGGTTCTCGAAGACCACCACGCACGACCCTTGAGGCGGAGCGTCGACGGGCAGGCCGAGGATCTCGCGCATGCCCGGCCAGCGGTGCAGGGCGATGCGCGCTTCCTGGCCCGCGGTCGAAAGCACGTTGTGCATGTGCACTTGGTGGTCATGCATGAGCAGGGGGACGACGTCGCTGGTCTTGAGGAGATAGCGACGCGTATCCGCGATGTCCGACAGCGTGGCGAGGTTGCGGGTCGGTTGCGCTTTCGGTCCTTCGAAGGCGTCGATGGTCTCGCCCCGGAGGTTGCCGCGATGATCCAGCCCAGGCGCTCCGCCGGTGACGTACCAGCCGCCCCAACGTTCCGCCAGGGGCGTGGCGGGCGCGATGTTGGAAGCGCCCGAGCCGCTCAACGGTTCGCCGTTCCGGTCCGGGAAGACCGTGCGCGCCCGGAGGGATGGCGTATGCTCGTGGCGCGCATGGCAGAGGAGGCAGTCGTTGTCGCGGAGGAGGAGCGGCGCGTCCCCGGTCTGGTGCGCGTCGAAGACGTAGAAGGTCGCGCCGAGCTCGGGGTCGAAGACCGTGACCTCGATGGCGCCCGCGGGGACCCAGCCGACATAGGCTTCGTCGGAGAAATAAAGCGCGCGCGGGGTCTCCGGCGTGATCAGGTCGCGTTGCAGGCTGGTCTTGCTGAACACGAGGAGCTGCGACTCGACGGGCACCCCGAACTCATCGAGCAGCCACTTGAGCCTTTGGCGGGCCGGCAGGCGCCGGATCTCGTCGGCGCGTCGTCGGTGGGCGGCGTTGAGGGCCGTCGCCCGGTCGCGGGGCGCCGTCGTAGAGTAGCTGATCGGAGGCCCTTCGAACGGTTCGTTCTGCTGCGCCGCCGCCTGGCCGGCGAGGCCGGCGAGAAGGAGGCAGCGAAGGAAGAAGACCACGGCCCTGAGTCTGACGGATCCCGCCAAGGGCACAAGTCCCGGCTCAGCGCCGGATGCCCTCGCGGAGTTTCCGGAGCGCCAAGGCTTCGACCTGGCGGATGCGTTCCCGCGAGACCCCTTCGTCGCGGCCGATGTCGTGCAGCGTCTCTTCCTCGCCGTCCAGGCCATGGCGCCGGCGGATCACCGCCAGCTCGCGCGGCGTCAGCTGGGCCAGGACTTCCCGCAAGGCTTCCTGACGGTCGGCGTGTTCCGCCGCGGTGGCCGGAGTGGCGGCTTCCCCGTCGGCGAGGGTGTCGCCCAAGGTGGTGTCGCTGTCTTCGCCGATCGGAGCGTCAAGCGACTGGCCATGCTGGGCGTAGCATTGCAGTTCCGTCAGTTTCTCCGGCGTGCACGCCATCGCGCGGGCCAGCTCGGCGTCGGTCGGCGCCCGGCCGAGGGCCTGGCGGGCGGCGGCGTCGACCTTGCGGAGGCGGGCGAGCTGCTCGTGCAGGTTGCGCGGCAGCCGGACCGTGCGACGCAGGAAATTGAGTTCGCGGAAGATGGCGCTCCGGATGCCCCAGTAGGCGTAGGTGCTGAAGCGATGGCCGAGGTCGGCGTCGAAGTTCACGGCGGCTTCGAGGAGCGCGACGTTGCCGGCGGAGATCAGTTCCATGAGTTCCTCGCGCGGCACGCGCAGCCTGGAGGCGGCATGGTGGGTGAGCCGCAGGTTGCAGTTCACCAGCATGTCGTGGGCGGCTTGCGCTTCCGGGCTGAGCGAGCCGTCGGCGCCGCGTCCCTGCTTGATGAGATGACCCAGGCGGAACTCATCGGGGGCCTCAAGGCGGGGCCAGCGGGCGGCCTGGTCGAGGTAGCGGGTCACGGCATCGGCCTCCGGGGCGATGGGGCTGAAGTCTTCTCGGGGAAGGTCGCGCCCCGCTTCGAGGAGACAGGGCAGGGGGTTATGGTCGACGGTCGTGGCGGTGGGGGGGATGCGGTTGATCATGGAAAAAGGAATGGGCCTACATAATAGGGGCTCCCAAACGGCTATTTTCGAGGGGGTGTTTTCACAAGCCATTGACTGACAGTTAAATAAAAAAGCATTATATTTTTTAGTAAAGCCTGACGGGGCTAGGTCGGCTGGGGGCCGATCGGCTGAAGGGGTGTAATCGGGACTGAATACCCCGCTTTTTGTTTGGAACCGTCGCCCGTTATCGGGGACTTTAAAGCATGCCCCATTTCTCCGGCCCTGCCTTGGTCTGGCTTTGCTTCTGCGGTATCGCTCTCGGTGGACCTCCCCCGGGCGGACAGGATCCCGCAAAAGACGCCGCCGCGCCTCGTCCTGCCGTCGCCCCTTTGTTCGTGTCCGCGACCGCTCCTGCGGAGTATGTCTTCTATGTCGGCACCTCCGGCGCGAAAGCGCAGGGAGTCCTTCGCGGCCTGATGGATGGTCAGACGGGCAAGCTTACCGTGCCGGAGGTCGTCGCCGAGGCCAAGTCGGCTTCCTACCTGGCCCTTAGTCCTGACGCCAGATACCTCTACGCCACCGCGGAGAGCGCCCAGGGCGCGGTCGCTGCCTATGCCCGCGAGGGCGCCAAGCTCCGGTTGCTGAACACCGAATCCTCCCGCGGCAAGGGGCCTGCGCACCTTGCGGTCGACGCCGCCGGCCGCAATCTGCTGGTCGTGAACTACGGTTCCGGCTCCACCGCTTCCCTGCCGATCAAGGCCGACGGTGCTCTCTCGCCGGCGTCTTCTTCGCGGCAGCACGTCGGTACTGGTCCGAATCGGGCTCGTCAGACGGGCCCGCATGCCCACGGGGTTTATCTGCACCCTAGGAACGGACGCGCCTACGTGCCCGACCTCGGTACGGACGATATTTTCATCTACCAGTTCGACCCCGCCCAAGGCGTGCTCGCTCCGAATCAGCCCGTGTCGGGCCGCGTGGCGGCCGGCGCCGGCCCCCGTCACCTGGCGTTCCATCCCGCCGGGACTTACGCCTTCGTGAACAACGAATTGAACATGACCGTCACGGTCTTCGCGGTGGAGGCCGACGGCGGTCTCAAGGAACTGCAGACGGTCGACACATTGCCCGCCGGCGCGGACAAGAAAGGCGTGTCCACCGCCGAGATCTTCGTCCGGCCGGACGGCAAGGCGCTTTACGTCTCCAATCGCGGCCATGATTCCATCGCGGCCTACGCCATCGCCCAGGACGGCAAGCTGACGCTTCTGCAGCATGTCCTCGGAGTCCCCGCGACCCCGCGCGGTTTCGGCCTCAGCCCCGACGGACGCTGGCTCGTCTGCGCGGGCCAGAAGTCCGGCACGCTCAACGCTTACCGCATCGAGCAGGACGGCACCCTCACCGATACCCGTCAGTCGGTCGTGGCTCCGGCCGCCGCCTGCGTGGTCTTCGTTCCCTGAGCCCTCGTCCCGGGTCTTTCGTCATGCGCCGCGTCTTGATCCTGGTTTCCCTGGCCGGCCTTCCGGGGTTCGCCTCGGCGGTGGACTTCGCGCACGAAGTCGTCCCTGTCCTTCGCAAGCACTGCGGCGAATGCCACACCGGCGACAAGAAGAAAGGCGGATTCTCGATGAACACCCGCGCGGCTTTCCTCGAGGGCGGCGAGAACGGCGCCGTGCTCGTCCCGGGCGCCGCGGATCGCAGCAAACTCCTCGAGGTCGTGACCACCGATGACGCCGACCTGCGGATGCCCCCCAAGGGCGAACGCTTGTCGCCGGCCGAAGTATCCGTCCTGCGGGCGTGGGTCGCCTCGGGCGCGGCCTGGACGGAAGGTTTCGCGTTCAAGCAGCCCGCCTACGAGGCGCCCTTGCGTCCGCGTCGGCCCGAGCTGCCGCCGGTTCAGGGCGGGCGCGCGCATCCGATCGACCGCGTGCTCGACGCCTGGACCTCGGCCCGGGGCCTGCCGACGCCGGCGCCCGCCTCCGACGCCGCTTTTCAACGTCGGGCGCACCTCGACCTGATCGGCCTGCTGCCCACCGCCGCCGAAGCGGCTGCGTTCGCCGCGGACCAGCGGCCGGACAAGCGCGCCCGTCTCGTCGATGCCCTGCTCGCGCGCGACATCGACTACGCCGACCACTGGATGGTCTTCTGGAACGACCTCCTCCGCAACGATTACGCCGGCACCGGCTACATCGACGGCGGCCGCAAGCAGATCTCCGTCTGGCTCTACGAGTCCCTCCTGAACAACAAGCCCTACGACCAGTTCACGCGCGAGCTCGTCGCCCCTTCGGCGGCCAGCGAAGGCTTCGCCAAGGGCATCGTCTGGCGGGGCGCCGTCAGCGCCGGCCAGGTCCCCGAGCTGCAGTTCTCGCAGAGCGTCTCGCAGACGTTCCTCGGGATCAACATGAAGTGCGCCTCGTGCCACGACAGCTTCGTCGACCGTTGGAAGCTGCGCGACGCCTACGGCCTCGCCGCGATCTTCGCGGACCGGAAGATGGAGCTCGTCCGGTGCGACATCCCCACCGGCAAGGCCGCCGTCGCGGCCTGGCCTTATCCGGAGCTCGGGCAGGTCGACGGGAGCAAGCCGCGCGCCGAACGGCTCGCCCAGCTGGCCGCGTTGGTGACCCACCCGGAGAACGGCCGTTTCCAGCGCACCATCGTCAACCGGCTCTGGCATCGGCTGATGGGGCGCGGCATCGTGCACCCCACCGACGCGATGGACACCCCGCCTTGGAACGCCGACCTCCTCGACGTCCTGGCCAACCGGCTGGTCGAGACGAAGCATGACCTCAAGGCGACGCTGCGTTTCATCGCGACCTCCGCGGCCTATCAGGCGCGCGCCGAGATCCTGGAACGCGGCGCCGACGACAAGGCCTATGCCTATCGCGGGCCTCGTGCGAAGCGGCTGACCGCCGAGCAGTTCGTCGACGCCGTCTGGCGGCTCACGGGTACCACGCCCGCGAAGATCGAGCCGCAGGTCCCGCGGGTCGCGCCTCTCGCCGCCGCCGCCAAGCCTTCCGGCCCCGAGCCTCTGCTCGCGCGTCCGGTGTGGTCCGACGACCTGGCGGGCGGCCGCGTGCCGGCGGTGGGCGAGGCGCGTACTTTCCGCCGGCAGGTCAGGCTCGCCGCCGAAGTCGAGTCGGCGCACTGCGTCGTGACGTGCGACAACGCCTTCGTGCTTTACGTCAACGGCCAGAAGATCGGCGAAGGAAAAGACTGGGAGGAGCCGCAGGACTACGATCTCGCGGGGATCCTGACCAAGGGCGTGAATCAGCTCACCGTCGTCGGACGGAACCTGGGCGACGCCCCCAATCCGGCGGGGTTGTATTTCCAGATGAACGTCCGGCTCAAGGGCGGCGAACGCCTCAAGGTCGCCACCGACGCCGCTTGGGAGTGGAGCGTCTCCGCGCCCGACGCCCGCGGCGTCGTCGCGGCCAAGGGCAAGCCTGCTCCGGTCTGGAAGCCGGTCGCGATCGTGACGGGCGATCCGTGGCGTCGCGCCGAAGCGCGGATGGTCGAGCTGCTCGCCGCCGGCGGCGCCCGCGCCATGCCTGCTCGCGCCGGCCTCGTGAAGTCCGACCTCCTGCAACGTTCGCTCGGCCGTCCTAACCGCGAGCAGATCGTCTCCATGCGCCCGAACGAGCTGAGCACGCTCGAAGCGATGGACCTCGCCAACGGTCAGGCGATGGCGGGTCTGCTGACCGCCGGGGCGAGCCGCCTCAAGCAACGCGCCTGGGCGTCGCCCGAGGCGCTGGCCCGCTGGCTCTACCTTTCGGCCTTGAGCCGGGAGCCCGCCGCGAAGGAGCTGGCGGTCGCCGTCGGCCTGCTCGGTCCCGACCTCTCCGAACAAGGGATCGCCGACCTCCTCTGGGCGGTGTGCATGCTGCCCGAATTCCAGACCATCCGCTGACCATGAGCCTCCCGTCTTCCTTCGACCCCTCCTGGCCTGAGCCGCTCGCCCGGCGCGAGTTCCTGCGCCAGCTCGCGCTCGCCGGCGCCGCGACCTTGTCGATGGGCGCGCCGCGCCTGCTCGCCGACGAGAAGCCCGCCGCGCCCGCCGCCACGGCCGACGCCTGCATCCTGATCTGGCTGGCGGGAGGCATGGCCGCGCCGGAGACTTTCGATCCCAAGCGCTATGCGCCTTACGAGAAAGGGATGTCTTACGAGCGGGTGCTCAGCACCTTCCCGGCGATCCCGACTTCCGTCGACGGGGTGCGGATCTGCCAGGGCCTCGAATCTATCGCCCAGGTCATGGACCGCGCGACGCTGATCCGTTCCGCCGTCCAGCCGGACCTCGGCAGCATCCTGCATTCGCGTCACCAGTTCCACTGGCATACCGGCTACGTTCCGCCGCAGACCGTGGCCTGCCCGCACATCGGCGCCTGGATGGCCCGCGTGCTCGGCCCGCGCAACCCGGTCATGCCGGCCTTCATCAACATCGGCCAGCGTCTCGAAGGCATCGGCGAGAGCGAGGAGCTGAAGTCCTTCACCACGGCGGGATTCTTCGGCGGCGAATACGGCCCGATGAACCTGCCTTTCCCCGAGGAGGCCGCCGCCGCCGTGCGTCCGCCCAAGGGCATGGACGCCGGTCGTTTCGTGAACCGCGACCGCGCGTTCCGCCGGCTCGTCGACGCCGGTCCCGACCGTGACCTGCTCAGCGACCATCAGCAGCAGTCGATGCTGCGCTCCATGGACAACGCCTATCGCCTGCTCAGCGCCAAGGAGCGGGCGGCCTTCGACATCTCCTTGGAATCGAAGGAGGTCCAGCAGGCTTACGACACCGGGCGCTTCGGCCGAGGTTGTCTCCTCGCCCGGCGTCTGGTCGAGAACGGCGCGCGCTTCGTCGAGGTCACGACCGAATACGTGCCGTTCTTCCAATGGGACACGCACGGCAAGGGGCACGAGACCGTCGCGAAGATGCACGCGCAGATCGACCGTCCCATCGCGCGGCTCATCCGCGACCTCGAGGCGCGCGGCCTCCTCGACCGGACGCTCGTCGTCATCGCCAGCGAATTCAGCCGCGACGCCATGATCGAGGGCCGGCCGGGCTCCGCGGCCAAGGACCAGTCCTTCAACAAGTCCAGCATCATGACCAGCCCCGACCATTACGGTCTCCACCGGCATTTCACCGGCGGCACGAGCGTCGTCATGTTCGGCGGCGGCGTGAAGAAGGGCCATGTCTACGGCGCGACGGCGGATGAGCGCCCGCTCGTGGCGGTCAAGGACCCCGTCTCCATCTCGGACATGCATGCGACGATTTTCCGGGCGATGGGAATCAGTCCGAAGACGGCTTACGATGTCGAGGGGCGCCCGTTTTATGCGACCTTGGACGGCAAAGGCGTGCCGATTCCCATCTTTGGATAGCCGGCCGAGGTCGTACGTCGGGTCAGGTCTCCCGGCTTTCGGGTGGTAAAAACTCACCTTAATATATGACCTTCAATGACTTGCTTGATTTTTAGCCGTCCTTGCTGGCGGGGTCTCGAGGGGTAGGCGGGAGTCAGGTCGGGCCCTGGGGAGGGGCCGGGTGGGGCGCCTCTCGGCTTTATTCCCGGCCCTGCATCTATTGGTTGAAACCTTCCACCACTCTGGGAGTATTAATACATAGGGAAAGCCCCCTAAGCATCACCCCATGACTTTCTCAAAAATGGCCTCTCTGCCCGTTCGTCTCTTCGTGCGCGTAGGCGCCCTGTCTCTCGCCCTCGGCGCCTTCGCGGAGGAGCCCAAGATGGATCCCGCCGGACTCGAGTTCTTCGAGAAGAACGTCCGCCCGATCTTCACGGAGCGTTGTTACGAATGCCACTCCAAGGAGAAAGGCGTCTCCAAGGGCGGGTTGCTGATGGACTCGCGCGCCGCGCTGCTGGCCGGCGGCGACCTCGGTCCGGCCGTCGTCCCGGGCGACCTCGCCAAATCCATGCTGATCGTCGCGGTGCATCAGAAGGATCCCGATCTCTCCATGCCCCCGCGCAAGTCGGGAGCCAAGCTCAGTCCCGAGCAGATCCAGGTCCTGGAGCAGTGGGTCAAGATGGGCGCCCCGGCGCCGGCCGGCGCCGCCGGCGGCAAGATCACGGGACTCTCCGACAAAGCCCGCGCGCATTGGGCTTTCCAGCCCGTGCGTGAGGTCGCGGTGCCGACCAAGCTCAGCGACCCTTCCTGGGCCCAGAACGAGATCGACGCCTTCATCCTCGCCAAGCTCGACTCCAAGGGCCTCAAGCCCAGTCCCGCCGCCGACGGCGAAGCGGTGCTGCGTCGCCTTTCCTACGGTCTGATCGGCCTTCCGCCCACCAGCGCCGAGGTCGACGCCTTCTCCCGTGATTACGACGGCGCGATGGCCTTCGACGCCATGGCCTTGCGCCGGGGGCAGCCCGCCCGGGCGGTCACCGCCGTCGTGGAGCGCACGATCGACCGCTTGCTCGCCTCGCCGCACTACGGTGAGCGCTGGGGCCGCCACTGGCTCGACACCGCCCGTTATTCGGACACCAAGGGTCAGCGGCGCAACGGCGGCATCGAGACCTTCGAGAGCTCCTGGACCTACCGCGATTACGTCATCGCCGCCTTCAACGCCGACAAGCCTTACGACCAGTTCATCATCGAGCAGCTCGCCGCCGACCGCCTGCCCGACCTCGCCAAGGACGATCCCCGCCTCGCGGCGCTCGGCTTCATCACCGTCGGCAAGCGCTTCGCGAGCAACGACGACACCATCGACGAGCGGATCGACGCCACGACCAAGGGCTTCCTCGGCCTCACGGTCGCCTGCTCCCGCTGTCACGACCATAAGTTCGACCCGATCCCGGCCGCGGACTATTATTCCCTGCACGGCATCTTCGCCTCGGTGACCGAGCCGCAGCAGTATCCCGTCATCCGCGATTCCTTGCAGGTCGGCAAGGACGCCCCGAGCAGCGCCGAGCGGGTCGATTACCAGAAACGCCTGGCCGCGCTGATCGATGAGACCGCCCAGGGGTACTACAAGCACTACGCCGCGATGCAGGCGACTTTCCACCGCGAGTTCGCGCCCCGCGCCCTCGCCGCGATGGTCGGCGGCTTCCGGAGCACCGCGGGCTTCGACATCCTCACGAAGTACGAGCTCGGCGAGAGCCGGGAGCTGGGCGGGACTTTCTCGGGCGTGATGGCCCGCGCCGACCACCCGATCACCGGACCGCTTGTCCGGCTCAAGAAGCTCAGCGCCGAAAACTTCGCCGCGGGCGCCCCGGCCATCCTCGCGGCCGCCCTCGCCGACACCAAGAATCCCGTCAACCCGCTGATCGCCGAAGGTCTCCGCGGCCTCAAGCCGCAGACCGTCGACGACGTCGCCCTGGCTTACCAGGCGATCTTCAAGAAGCACCGCGACAAGATCGCGGCCCACATCCAGCTGCGGAGCAAGCCGGGTCGTCGCGGAGAGAAAGACGATCCCGCCGTCGCCCAGCTCGCCGCCTTCCCCTGGCCCCTGCCCGACGTCGACGACCTCAACACCGTCACGATGCTGGAGCGCGCGGCCGAGAGCCGCGACTTCTGCGCCAGCTGGCAGGTCCCGATCAGCGCGACCTTCGTCAACGACAACAAGCCGGGGCGCTACTTCAAGTTCTCCGAGATCAACGCCCTCGACATCACCCACCCGGGCGGTCCCGGCACCGCGATGGTCGTCTCCGACATCGCGAAGCCTCGCGACAGCTACGTGTACATCCGCGGTGACCGCAACAAGCGCGGCGCCGTCGCCCCGCGCCAGTTCCTCGAGGTGCTCGCCGGTCCCGAGCGTCTGCCGTTCTACGAAGGCAGCGGCCGTCGCGAGCTCGCCCTCGCCATCGCCAGCCGCACCAACCCGCTGACGGCCCGCGTGCTCGTCAACCGGCTGTGGGCGCATCACTTCGGCGCGGGCATCGTCTCCTCGCCGGACGACTTCGGCAACATGTCCGAACCTCCGACGCATCCCGAACTGCTGGACTGGATGGCCACGGCTTTCGTCGAAGGCGGATGGTCCATCAAGAAGATGCACAAGCGCATCCTGATGTCCGCCACGTTCCGCCAGTCGGCCAACCCGAACACCAACGAGCTGATCGTCCGGAAATCCTCGGTCGACCCGACCAAGGTCGACGGGGGCAACAAGTTCCTCTGGCATGCCAACCTCCGCCGCCTGGATTTCGAGAGCATCCGCGACTCCATGCTGCTGCTGTCCGGCAAGCTGGACCGCTCCATGGGAGGCCGGGCCGTCAACATCACCGACGAGCCTTACAGCTACCGCCGCACGATCTACGGTTTCATCGACCGCGACCGCCTCAGCGAGCTGCAGTCGCAGTTCGACTTCGCCGATCCCAACATGACGAACTCCACCCGCGGAACGACCATCGTGCCGCAGCAGGCGTTGTTCTTCATGAACAATCCGCTGGCGGTGGAAGTCGCCCGTAACGTGACCGCGCGGCCCGAGATGCAGCGGGCGAGCAGCGACGCCGAGCGCATCACCCAGCTCTACCGGATCATGTACCAGCGCTCGCCGACCGTCCAGGAACGCAAGCTCGCCCAGGACTTCGTGACGCGCATCGCCGGTTACATCGACGAGCCCGAACCCGCCGCCAAGGCGCGTAACAAGCCCGCCGCGGCCAAGACCGTCGTGACGAAGGCGCCGGCCGCCCCCGACGTGAAGATCGACACCACCGTCCGCGGCGGCAAGATCGTGAACGTCGGAGAGGTCGTCTCCCGCAAGACCCCTTCGAACCCCTGGGTCATGCTGGCGCAGTCCATGGTCTGTTCCAACGAGTTCGTCTACCTGAACTGAACACGCCGATAATCCCTTTGTGTAATCCGAAGAACCCCCCTATAACCTTAACCATAACCCCGATACCATGAAAGATTCCAGCTGCGGAAATTACGTCCCCACCCCGCATTCTCGCCGCGAGTTCCTCCGGCAGACCGGCCTCGGCATGGGCACCATCGCCTTCGGCACGATGGTCGCCGACTACATGGTGAGCGACGCCCGCGCCGAGGGCATGGCCAACCTGAAGCCGCGCCAGGCTCCGCTGTCCTCGAAGGCCAAGCACGTCATCCATATCTTCGCCGGAGGCGCTCCCTCCCACCTCGACACCTTCGATCCGAAGCCGAAGATGAAGGAACTCGCCGACAAGTCCGCCTCCGGCATGAACGGCGTGCTCTTCCCGACGCCCTTCGAGTTCAAGAAGTCCGGCCAGTCCGGCCTCGAGATCAGCGAGATCTTCCCCAAGCTGCAGGGCGTGGCCGATGACATGTGCGTCATCCGCTCGCTCCATCAGGACCTGCCCGCCCACGGTCCCGCCGCCAAGCTGATGCACACCGGCTCGGCGATCCTTTCCAAGCCCTCGCTGGGCTCGTGGGTCCTGTACGGACTCGGCACGGAAAGCCAGGACCTCCCGGGCTTCGTCTCCCTCGGCGGCAGTTCCGACGCCCGCGCCTCGGCCTTCCTGCCTTCGCTCTACCAGGGCGCCAACACGTCTTTCCGCCCCGGCGCCTCGGCCAACAAGATCATCCCGAACCTGCAGAGCGAGTTCACGACGCAGGAAGCGCAGCGCAAGCAGCTCGACCTCGTGCGCCAGCTCAACGAGCGCCACATGCAGACCGTGCAGAAGGACGAGCAGCTGGAGGCCCGCATCGAGTCCTTCGAGCTCGCCTTCCGCATGCAGACGGCGGCCACCGACGCCTTCGACATCTCCAAGGAGCCCGAGAAGATCCGCGAGATGTACGGCAAGACCGACCTGGGCGCCAAGCTCCTCTGCGCCCGCCGGCTCGTCGAACGCGGCGTCCGCTTCGTGCAGATCGATGCGGGCGGCTGGGATCACCACGGCAACCTCGCCGCGGCGATCGCGCGCACGGCCGACGCCATCGACGGCCCGGCCGCGGCCCTGATCGCCGACCTCAAGCAGCGCGGCCTCCTCGACCAGACGCTCATCATCTGGGGCGGAGAATTCGGCCGCACCCCGACCACCGCGGGCCGCGTCAACCAGGCTTCCGGCCGTGACCACCACTCCAAGGCTTTCTGCTGCTGGATGGCCGGCGGCGGCGTCAAGGGCGGCATGCACTACGGCGAGACCGACGAGATCGGCTCCCAGGTCGCGGCGGACGGCGTCGACGTGCACGACCTGCACGCCACCATCCTCCGGCTCCTGGGCTTCGATCACACCAAGCTCACGTACCGCTACAACGGCCGCGACTTCCGCCTGACCGACAACTTCGGCAAGGTGGTCGACAAGGTCATCGCCTGAGGGCTTTTTCAGCCTGGGACGAAGGACGGACGTCGCGAGACGCCCGTCCTTTTTCTTGGGCGGGCTCGACGGGCTTGCGCTCTCTCGTATTTGCTTTCTCCTATAAGCATGCGAACGCCGCGTATCCTCCTCTGCCTGGTCCTGTCCGTCGCGGCCGGGGCGGCCGACAAGCCCAAGGATGCGTCCAAGAAGGAGCCCGCCAAGCCGGCGCCTTCGCCCGTCGCGGCGATCAAGGCCGACTCCCGCGGCGAGCCTCCGCGCAGCGGGGTCAAGGGCACCGACGGACTGGGACGGGCGCAGGTGCGTTATGACAACGGCGTGACCGCGGTCACGACCCCGGATCCTTTCGGCGGCGCCACCACCCGCTACAGCAACGGCGTCCAGGCGACGACCCGCCGGGATCCTTTCGGCGGGTCCACCACCCAGTTCAGCAACGGCGTCACCGCCGTCACCCGCCCCGATCCGTTCGGCGGCAGCACGACGCAATTCAGCGACGGGACTCGCGCCGTCATGCGGCCGGATCCGTTCGGCAACAAGGTGGTGACTTATTCCGACGGACGCCAGGAGGTCATCCGTCCGGATCCCTTCGCCCCCCCGCGGCCGCCGGGTTCCGATCAGGGCAGATAAAGCCGCGCCGGCCGACACCGCGCTTGAAAAAGAGCGGCTCCGCCTCATGCTTGGTGACATCACCCCATGAAAAGCCTCCGTTCTCTTTGGTCCGCCGTCGCCGTCCTCGCGCTCGCCTTGCCCGCCGTCGCCGCGGAGGCTTTCACTTCCGGACCTGGCTGGCTGGAGTTCCCGGCCGCCGCGGGTCCTGGCGCCGGCAAGCATGTGGTGCTCCTGGCGGGCGACGAAGAGTACCGCTCGGAGGAGTCCATGCCGATGCTCGCCCGCATCCTGGCCGAGCGCCATGGCTTCAAGTGCACCGTCCTTTTCTCCCACGACAAGGGCGTCATCAACCCGAACAACACCGCCTCGCTCGGGAAGCCCGAGGCCCTCGACTCCGCCGACGCGTTGGTGCTCGGCCTGCGTTTCCGCAAGTGGAACCAGGAGGCCCTCGCCAAGTTCGACGCCGCGGTGAAGCGCGGCGTGCCGATCGTGGCGACGCGTACCAGCACCCATGCCTTCAACGGCATCCCGAAAGACAGCCCTTACGCCGGCTACAATTGGGGCAGCCAGGGTGGTTTCGGCAAGAAGGTGCTCGGCGAGAGCTGGGTGAGCCACTGGGGCAATCACAAGGGCGAGGCCACCCGCACCGCCATCGAGCCCGGCGCCGAGAAACTCGCGATCCTCAACGGCGTCGGCGTCAGCTTCGGCGATACCGACGTGTATGAGGCCTATCCGCCCGCCGACGCGACGATCCTCCTGCGCGGCCTGGTGCTCAAGGGCATGAATCCCGAAGACCCGCTCAGCGAGCGCGTCAAGAAGCGCGCCACCGACAAGAAGGAGCAGGGCGTCAACTCTCCCGCCATGGCCGTGGCCTGGACCCGCGAGGTCGCCAACGAAGGCGGCGCCAAGAACCGCGTCCTCACCACCACCATGGCTTCGGCCAGCGACCTGAAAGACGAATCCCTGCGTCGCCTCCTCGTCAACGGCGTCTTCTGGGGTCTCGGTCTGGAAGTCCCGGCCAAGGCCGACGTCACCCCTCTCGTCGAGTGGAAGCCCAGCAAGTATTCCTTCAATCTCTTCCATCCCGGACTGCAGGCCGAAGCGTTCGCCGGCGTCCTGCCGCCTCCCGTGGTCGCGGCGCCTGCCGCGCCCAAGAAGAAGTGAGCCCGGCCTGATCCGCTTTCCTGACAGGCGCGCCGACGGCGCGCCTGTCTTGTTTACGGGCGCAGGCCGCGGTTGACGAGGAGCTGGACGAAGGCCTCGTTGAAGATCACGTAGGCGCCTTCGCGGACGCTGGCGTCGCGCACCTCGATGTCGTCCGTCACGACGAACCAGGGCGCCTCGACCGTCTTGTCCTTCGCCACCAGGTCCATGATGTCATGGTCGGCCTTGGCGCCCGCGCGGCTGAAGGTGGTCTTCACCCTGGGGTTGACGATCTTGAGGGCGGAGGGCTGGCCGTCGAAGCTCACCCAGACGTGGAGGCCGGGGGCGTCGTCCGCCAGTTTCTCCAGGAGCTGCACGACTTTCTGGCGCGCGACTCCGTCGAGGACGAAGCGGCTGTCGCCTTGCGCGTTCTTCTTCGTGGCCAGGTTCAGGCCGAGATAGGCCTGGCGCAGGCAGACGAAGTTGTTCGCGTCGATGACCAGGCGGGCGGCTTCGCCCGTGGCGGCGGCGCGCTCGAGCAGGGCGAGCGGGCCGGAGGGTTTCTGCTGGTGGAAGTCGCGGTCCGCCAGGTAGGAGCGGCGCCGATGGATGTCGCGGCGATAAAGGTCGGCGTGGCGGGAGTCGACGAGCCCGGCCTGCTCGGCCATGAGCAGGGCCCCTTCGACGGTCTTGAGCTCGCGCGCGTCGGCGCCGTTGATGCGGGCCGAGATGCGCTCCAGGAAGGGGTCGGAGGGCAGGTCGCGTTTCTCGAGTTCGTAGCGCACCTTCTCGATGTGCGCGGTGAGGCGTTGCTCGAGGGCGACGGCTTCGGGCAACGCCTGGCCGGCGGTCCGCAGGTAGCGACGCAGCAGCTTGAGCATCTCCTCCATCTGCGGGATGGCTTGGCGCAGTTCGTGTTCCTTGGCCAGGAAGGGGTCGGCGTCGCGCTGGGCCTTGCGCACCTTCTCGACCGTCTCGGTCGTCAGTTGGCGGAGCTTGCCGACCTCCTCCGAGGCGGCCTTGAGGGTCCGGGCGTCGGCGAGCCACGGGCGCACCTCTTCGGAGAGGAGCTCCTCGGCGATCTCGCGTGCTTTCTTGGCGACGTGTTCGCGGGCGCGTTCGAGTTCGCCGCGCAGGCGGGTCACCTCGGCCTCCTCTTTTTCCAGCCGGGCCTGGAGCGCCTGCTGGCCCGCCGTAAGGGAAGCGAGCTGCTTCGCCGCTTCCTGCGCCTGCCGGGCCGAGTCTTCGCGGACTTTGCGGAGCTCGCTTTCCTTGGCTTCGAGCTCGTTGGCATGCTGGCGGCGGATCTGACGGACGTCGTTCTCGCGGGCCGCCTTTCCTTGGGCGATCTCCTGCTCCAGCCGACGGAGCGTCTTGCCGGCCGAGTCCAGGGCGTCCACCGTGTCCGCGGGCTCCTTCTCGACGACCCCGCCGAGCTTGGCGAGCAAGGCCTTCCACGCCTTGGGCTCCGGCTTGCCGGCCTGCGGGCGGGCGTTCGACGGCACGCGTGCGAGCAGGTCGGCGGGCAGGGCGGCGTCCTTCTGTTCGGCCCGGTGATTCCAGATCAGGCACAGCAGGGCGACGCGGGGTCCGCCCAGCAGGCCGGTCAGGTCGTCGAAATGCTCGAGCAGCCGGGTCCGGTCGGATTTCAGGAGTTCGGCGAACCAGGGGAGGTGGTCGGCGATCGTCGCCGTGTCTTCGGTGAGCTGGGCGAAGCGTTTCTTGAAGCGCCATTTGGCGTCCCTCAAGAACGGCTTGCGATGCATGTAGCCGCCCGGGATGAGTTTCGCGAGCGCCAGCAGGGGGCCGTCGGCGACGTGGTTCAGGTCCAGGACGAGCTGTTCCGACAGGACTTTGCGCAGGGGGTCGACCGCCTCGTTCTTGTAGGAAAATTGACCCATGTCCTGATTATGCCCGCTCGGCCGGCGGGGGCAAGTTCCGGGCGGGCCGCCCGACCCGATTTCTTGCTTCGGACTCGCCACCGAGGCGGCGCGGGGGTTCGTTCGAGCCTTCTTGATGCGTTCCTCCGCCGCGATCGCCATCCCGCTCTGCGCCGCCGTCGGCTATACCTTCGCCGCGATGGCGCTCAAGCGGGCCATGGACGGCGGGCATCCCTGGCGGGTCTTGTTCATCGTCAATCTGATCGCGGCCTTGCTTTTCCAAGGTTGGCTGGCGCAAGGCGGCGAGCCCTTCACGACGGCGAACGTCGTCCACGCGATGCTCGCCGGCGCGGCTTTCTTCGTCGGCCAGGTCTTCACCTTTGTCGCCATCAGCCGCGGCGATATCTCCGTCGCCACCCCGGTGCTCGGGACGAAGGTCATCTTCGTCGCTTTGCTGGTCTTCCTGACGGGCGGAGAGGAGCTCGGGTGGAAGCTCTGGTCGGCCGCCTTCCTGACCACGCTGGCCTTGGCCTTGCTCGGCGGTGAGTGGCGCGCCGATCGGCGCCGGCTGCTGGTCAGCGTCGGCTTCGCCTTCCTGGCTTCGGTCGCCTTCGCGGCGACGGACGTCATGCAGCAGCTCTGGGTCCGCCCCTTCGGCTTCGGGCATTTCGGGCCCGTCATGTTCGCCACGGTCGGGCTGCTGTCCTTCAGCCTGATGCCTTTCTTCTCGGCGCCGCTCCGCGCGATGCCGCGGTCGATGGTCGTATGGGCTCTCGGCGGCGGAGCCTTGCTGACGGCGCAGGCGATGGGCATCGCCTATTGCATCTCCGCCTTCCAGGAGGTGACGGTCACCAACGTGCTCTATAACACGCGCGGCCTCTGGAGCGTGGCGTTGGTCTGGGCGGTGGGCCACTGGTTCGCCAACGCCGAGCGCGAGGTCGGCCGTGCGGTCATGTTCCGACGGCTGGTCGGTGCCCTGCTTCTGCTCGGCGCCATCTACCTCAGCCTCGCCTGATCAAAGGTCCGCGTTGTCGATGAGCCGCGTGGCTCCCAGGTGGCCGGCGATGGCGATGGCGCAGGGCCGTCCGGCGATCGTCGCCGCCGTCGCCATCGTCTCGCGATCGACGATCTCGCAATACTGCGTCCGGAAAGCCGGCTGGCCTCGCAGGACCTCGAGCGCGGCCTCCCGCAGGCGGGCCGAGTCGGTCACGCCTGCGCGGGCGAGCGCCTGGGCCGCGGCGAGGGCGGCGGGGATGGTCGCGGCTTGGGCGCGTTGTTCGGGGGTGAGGTAGCGGTTGCGCGAGCTCATCGCCAGACCGTCAGGCTCCCGGACGGTCTCGTGGGCGATGATCCGCACAGGCAGGTGGAGGTCGCGGACCATCCGGCGGATCACCGCCAGCTGTTGGAGGTCTTTGCGGCCGAACACCGCGAGATCCGCCTGCACCGCGTTGAAGAGCATCGCGACCACGGTGGCCACCCCGCGGAAATGGCCGGGCCGATAGGAGCCGCACAACCCTTCGGAGATTCCTGCGACATCCACCCAGGTCGAGGCCCCGGCCGGGTAGAATGCGTCGGTCGCGGGCGCGAAGACCAGGCTGGCGCCCGCGGCTTCGCAGCCGCGTCGATCATCCTCCAAGGTCCTCGGGTATTTGGAGAAATCCTCATGGGGGCCGAACTGCGTCGGGTTGACGAAGATGGAGACCACGACGAAGCCGGCCTCCTGTTTCGCCCGGCGGACGAGGCTGAGGTGGCCTTCGTGGAGGCATCCCATGGTCGGCACGAAGCCCACGGACTGTCCGGCCTCCCGGGCCCGTCGGACGGCGACCCGGAGTTCGGGGATGGTATGGACGACCTCCATCAGCCCAACCTAGGCGGGCCCGTCCCGGGCGCAAGGCGCAGTTATCGGCCTCGCCGGCTGTCGGATTGTTCATAGGTCGCCGCCATTCCTTTCTTGGCAGTCGCGGGACGACCTCCAATGTCAGAGCCCTCCTATCACCTAGACATGTCTCACTTCCCTAACGTGCCGGTCATCGAGTTCGAAGGACCGAAGTCCAAGAATCCTTTCGCCTTCAAGCATTACAATCCTGACGAGAAGATCGGCGGGAAGAAGATGAAGGACCATATGCGCTTCGCCGCCGCCTATTGGCACGTGATGCGCAACAGCCTCTCCGACCCGTTCGGCGCCGGCACCGCCCTCATGCCCTGGGACGACGGCTCCGAGTCCCTCGACAACGCCCTGCGCCGCGTCCCGGTCTTCTTCGAGTTCCTCGAGAAGTGCCAGATCGACTTCTACTGCTTCCATGACCGCGACATCGCTCCTGAAGGCAAGACCCTCTCCGAGACGCACGCGAACCTCGCCCGCGTCACGAAGGAGCTGAAGGCTTACCAGAAGGGCACCGGCAAGAAGCTCCTCTGGGGCACCGCCTGTCTCTTCTCCCACCCGCGCTACGCGCAGGGCGCGGGCACCTCGCCCAACGCCGACGTGTTCGCCTACGGCGCCAGCCAGGTCCGCCACGCGCTCGAGGCCACCAAGGCCCTCGGCGGCGAAGGTTACGTGTTCTGGGGCGGCCGCGAAGGCTACGCCACGCTGGTCAACACCGACATGAAGCGTGAGCTCGATCACCTCGCCGCGCTCCTCCACCTCGCCGTCGATCACGCGAAGAAGATCGG
>JBDLWC010000142.1:0-3817 GCA_039804485.1 Verrucomicrobiota bacterium | reverse complement strand
CCATCGGCTTCTCGCAGATGACGTGCTTGCCGGCGCCGAAGGCGTCGATGACATTGCGGGCGTGGACGCCGGGCGGCGTCACCACGTAGACGATGTCGATCGCCTTGTTCGCGGCGACCTTGTCCCACTGGTCGTAGGAATAGACGCTGTCGTCGTCGAAGCCATGGAGCTTCCCGAGTTTCACCCCCTTCGCGCGGGTGCCGGTGATCGCCGCCACCAGCTTCACGTTCTTCGTCTCCAACAACGCCGGCGAGAGCTCGCCGTTGGAATAGCCGCCGAGGCCGCACAGGGCCAGGCCGAGAGGCTTGCCGCTGGCTTCCGCCGCGCGCAGCGCCGGCGCGAGGGCGTAGCCGACCGTCAGGCCGGCAAGGGTGCCGAGAAAAGAACGACGAGGCAGGTCCATGGGGTTGAAGGATTCCTATGGGATGACGGGCACCCCCGCAAGAGTTCTGCGTCCGCCGGTCCACCTCCCCTACTCATGGAACCGGATCCGCGGCTTGGGGCCGTCCTTGGCCTTGGGAAGGCGCTCAGGATCGGTCAGGGAGGCGCCGGACTGGAGTTCGGACTTCCCCTTCCATTCCCGCTCGAAGCCCGTGCTGGCAAGGCGCACGGCGTCCCGGCCGAGCTTATGGTTCAAAGCATCGACGGCCTTCATCAGCCGGTCCTTGTTCGGGTCGATCTCGCCGCCCATGCCCGGCAAGGAAGGCTGGACGATGTCGGCCGGGGTGAGCCCCTGCAACATCACCCCGGCCCGCTTGTAGAGGTAACCATCGCGGCGTACGCGCGCCAGCGCCCGCGCCGCCGCGGCGCAGATCGCGCGCGGGTCGTCGGTCGGCGGATCAAGCGGCTCGACTTCGTCGCCCCGATACTGCTCCTGATCGATCCGATGCTGGTTCGTCCGGATGAAGACCACGATGGACGAAGCGATCAGCGCGTCTTCGCGGAGTTTCTCGGCCGCCCGGGCGGCGTGGGCGGCGACGGCCTCGGCAAGCTCATGCGCGTCGGTGATCGGGCGCCCGAAGGAACGCGATACCAGCACGCTCTTCCGCGGACCGGCGTCCTCGACGATATCGTGGCAGGAGATGCCGCGCAGTTCGAGCGCGAGGCGTTCGCCGACGACGCCGGTGATACGCCGGATGAATCCGGGGTCGGCTTCCGCGAGGTCGATCGCCGACAGGATGCCATGCGAGCGGAGGCGCGCGGCCAGCCCCGGACCGACGCCCCAGACATCCTCCGCTTCGACGCCGCGCAGGAAGGCCTTGCGCCCTTCGGCCTCGGCCGGGACGACCACCACTCCCCCGCTGGACTTGTCGGCCTTGGCCCGCTCGTTGGCCAGCTTGCAGAGCACCTTGGTCGGGGCCATGCCGAGAGAGATCGGGATGCCCGTACGCTGCAGGACGTCGGCCCGGATGCGCAGGCCCAAGGCCCGCGCGGCGGCGTCGGGCATGTCCGGAAAACCCAGGAAGGCCTCGTCGACCGAGTACACCTCCAGGTCGCGCGCCTGCTCGCCGAGCACGCCCATCACGCGCTCGGAGAAATCGCCGTAGACCTCGAAGTTGGACGAGAAGATACGGACTCCGTGCGCCTCGCAGGTCCGGCGCACCTCGAAGTACGGCGCGCCCATCGGAATGCCCAGCGCCTTGGCTTCGCCGGACCGCGCGACCACGCACCCGTCGTTGTTCGAGAGCACCACGATCGGCACGCCGATCAACGACGGGTCGAGGGCGCGTTCGCAGGACGCGTAGAAATTATTGCAGTCGGCGAGGGCGCGGAGCATGGCGTCAGCAGCGTCGCACCACGGCGACGACCGTCCCCCAGATACGGCATTCCGGCGTGAACGGCAACGACCAGCCCGGCCAACGCGGGCTGTCGGCGCGCAGGCTCCAGGCGCCGGCGTGATCGCGCTCGAGATGCTTCACCGTGAACTCGCCGCCGACCTCCGCGACCACGATGAGAGCGCCGGGCAGGATGCCCGCGCCCGACATCGAATCGCCGTCGACGCGCAGGAAGAACGTGGACAGCGGATTCCGGACGAGATGCTCGTTGAGATCGAGCCGACGCTCCAGATGATCGTCGGCGGGCGACGGGAAACCCGCGACCGCCCGCGTGGCGAGCAGCGGCAGGGCCAGCGGCCGCCGGGCTTCGAACCCCTGCAAGGTGCGCATATCCAACATAAGTGAACTTATGTTCACTTATCAGGGGAAGGCTTCAAGGAGAAAGCATCAGGCAAACCTAGGCATAGGCAGGGACAGCACCCCGTGCTGTCCTAATTCGCCCTATGTCGTGATGCGGCTCTTCCCCGAGCTGTGAGAGCTAGGACAGCACGGGGTGCTGTCCCTACCTCAAGGCAAAGCAGCATAACTTAAAGAGAAACCGGAGCGCGGATGATGGGCTGGGGCTCTGACCTGTCATCGATTCAGTCCTCTACGCAGCCATCGATTCAGCCCTCTTTAGCGACCCGACAAAAAGGCCCGGGTCTCGCGACTCGGGCCTTCGGACGAACTCTGAGACCTCGGCTTACGAGGCGGTCAAGGCGGTGACTTCGGCGCGGACCTTCTCGGCCAGGGCGGTCGAGAGGTAGCGCTCGCTCGGCGAGCAGGCGATCGTGACGATGCGCTTGCCGGCGAACTCCGGACGCTTGGCGAGCTGGAGGGCGGCCCAGATGTTGGCGCCCGACGAGATGCCGACGGCGAGGCCTTCGCGGACGGAGACTTCCTGCGCGGTGGCGAAGGCGTCCTCGTTGGAGACCTGGATGACTTCGTCGATCAGGGAAAGGTCGCAGTTCTTCGGGACGAAGCCGGCGCCGATGCCCTGGATCTTATGGGGAGCGGGCTGGACGGCCTGGCCGGCCATGGTCTGGGTGATGACAGGCGAGGCGGCGGGCTCGACGGCGATCGCGCGGAACTTCGGATTCTTGCCCTTGAGGACGGAAGCCACGCCGGTGATGGTGCCGCCCGTGCCGACGCCGGCGACGATGACGTCGACCTTGCCTTCGGTGTCGTCCCAGATCTCGACGGCGGTGGTGCGACGATGCACTTCCGGATTGGCCGGGTTGTCGAACTGCATCGGCATGAAGGCGTTGGCGCCGATCTCATCGCGGAGCTGCGAGGCGCGCTCGATGGCGCCGCGCATGCCCTTCGCGCCGGGGGTGAGGACGATCTCGGCGCCCAGGAGACGCAGAAGCACGCGACGTTCGATGGACATCGTCTCGGGCATGGTGAGGATGCAGCGGTAACCGCGGGCGGCGGCCACGAAGGCCAGCGCGATGCCGGTGTTGCCGGAGGTGGGCTCGACGATGGTGCCGCCCGGCTTGAGGCGGCCGTCGCGCTCGGCGGCGTCGACCATCGCGCGGCCGATGCGGTCCTTGACGCTCGAAAGCGGATTGAAGAACTCGAGTTTCACGAGCACTTCCGCCTGCAGGCCCTCGGTGACCTTGTTGAGACGGACGAGCGGGGTGTGACCGATGGTGTCGAGGACGCTGTTATAAATGGCCATGGCGGATAGGAGGGGTGGTACTCTGAAGATGAGGCATCAGGCCGGAAACCTTCGCAATAAAAAACCCGGCTTAACCGGGTCTCAGGGGGCTTAGTAACGACGCTTGGGCGGCGGCATCGCCGGCCGAGGGGCCGTATCGCGCAGACGGAAGATGATGCGCGCCGTCGTGAGGTCCGAAGGGGTCATCTCGACCTTGACGCGGTCGCCGGGGTTGATGCGGATGAAGTTCTTGCGGAGGCGGCCCGAGATACGTCCCAGCACCACGTGCTTGTTGGGGAGCTCGATCCGGAACATGGTGCCAGGAAGCACTTGCAGGATCTTG
>JBDLWC010000141.1:0-5652 GCA_039804485.1 Verrucomicrobiota bacterium | reverse complement strand
CTGCTCAATTGGGCGATGGCGACGCTGACCATCTCCATCACCTCCTGGATGATTTCTTCCTCCGTCGGCATCGACCAGCTGAAGCCTCTGCGCCGGGCCAACGAAGCCAAGGCCAACGCCCAGAAGGCCAAGGAAGACGCGATCGATATCTAAGAGGCGAATAATCGCTCGTTTCAGGTGGCCGGTGGCGGCTCCGGGTGGCAGGTGGCAGGATGGATTACCCGCCCCCGTATCTCTTGGATTCTCCGGCTCTCGGGCTCTCGTATTCACTCAGTCTTGCCAATCCGCCGGGAGTCCTTTGCGTGGGGGCTCCACGCCATGTCGAATCCCGCTCTCTCCTCCTGGGCCCGCAACGTCGCCCCTTCACCGACTCTCGCCGTCGATGCCAAGGCGAAGGCCCTCAAGGCCGCCGGCAAGGACGTCGTCGGCTTCGGCGTCGGCGAGCCTGACTTCGACACCCCGCAGTTCGTCAAGGACGCCTGCGCCAAGGCCCTGGCCGACGGTCAGACCAAGTACGCCCCGACCCCGGGCATCCCGGCCCTCCGCAAGGCCATCGCCGAGGACTACACCCGACGCGGCTTCACCGGCATCGCCGACGCCAACGTCGTCGTCTCCCCGGGCGGCAAGATGTCCTGCTACCTCGCCATCCTCGCCACGATCAGCGCCGGCGACGAAGTCGTCATCCCGGCCCCGTATTGGGTGAGCTACCCCGAGATGGTGAAGCTCGCCGGCGGCAAGCCCGTCGTCGTCAACGCCGAGGACGTCACCGGTTTCAAGATCACCCCGGCCCAGCTGACCGCCGCGCTCACCCCGAAGACGCGCATGGTCATCATCAACAGCCCGTCCAACCCGACCGGCGCCGTCTATTCCCGCGCCGAGCTCGAGGCCCTCGTGGCCATCTGCGTGAAGGCCAACGTCTGGATCATGTCCGACGAGATCTACGAGAACCTCGTCTATGACGGCCAGACCACCTGCAGCCCGGCGACCTTCTCGCCCGAGGCCGCCCGCCTGACCATCACCGTCTCCGGCTACGCCAAGAGTTACTCCATGACCGGCTGGCGCCTCGGCACCCTCGTCGCCTCCGACAAGGCCCTCGCCGCCGCCGTGGCCGACCTGCAGAGCCAGATCTCGTCCAACGCCACCACCTTCGCGCAGTTCGGCGCCCTCGCGGTGCACCAGCACCCCGACAAGGCGAAGGCCTCCCTCGCCGAGATGGGCGCCGTCTTCGACAAGCGCCGCCTCAACCTCCTCGCCGGCCTGAACGCCATCCCGGGCCTCACCTGCTACCGCTCGCAGGGCGCCTTCTACCTCTTCCCGAACATCAAGTCGTTCGGCCTGACCTCCGCCCAGTTCGCCGACCGTCTGCTCGAGGAAGAGCTGATGGCCGTCGTCCCCGGTTCCGCGTTCGGCTCCGAAGGCTACATCCGTCTCAGCTACGCGACCTCCGACCAGGTCATCGCCCAGGGCCTCGAGCGCCTCGCCCGTTTCTGCGCCAAGCTGAAGAAGTAAGATCGCCTAAGGCGATCGCTCTGAAGCAAGAAGGACGGCCCTTGGCCGTCCTTCTTCATGTCTGTCCGCTCACCATCAGGCCGCCTGCAGGGGCTTGATGGTGGCTTTCACCTTGGGGCCGATCGTATGGATGGCCTCCCTGAGTTCGTAGGCGAGCTGGGCGCGCAGCCAGTAGCCGGGCTCGAGACCGAGGTACGCGCAGAGATGCAGGTCGGTCTCGGCGGTGATGCCCCGACGTTCCTTGAGGATCTCATTGACGCGCTGGTGCGGCAGGCGGGCGCCCTTGGCGAGACGATAGGCGGTGATGCCGAGCGGCGTCAGGAACTCCTCGCGGAGGAGTTCGCCCGGGTGGACGTTGAGGGGCTTCTTTTTCATGATCTTAGTGATAGTCGGTGATTTCGATCTCGAATGCCTCGCGGCCTGCCCAGCGGAAACAAAGCCGGTATTGGTCGTTGATCCGGATGGCATGCTGACCTTGGCGTGTTCCTTTGAGCGCGTGCAGCTGATTGCCCGGCGGGATACGTAGGTCGTTGAGCGAAGCGGCGGCTTGGAGTTGGGTGAGTTTGCGCAGGGCGGTCTGGTGGATCGTCGCCGGGATTTCCGGAGGTCTTTGACCGAGCCATAGGCGATGCGTGGCCCGGCAGGCGAAGGTGGCGATCACGAGACCGGAGTACTATGCACGCCAAGCGTGCAGGGTGTCAAGAGCCTATACACGTAACACATGCATAGGATGGGGCGGGGGCTTGAATCCATGGTCGACCGATTGTCGACCGGCATTGACTGACGTCTCAAGCCGCCGACTTTGGGTGGTTTTGCTGGATGGAATGCCCCGGCGCAGACGTGTCACCGTGCCCACGTGTCCCCTATGGTCAGGCCGGCTCCACCAGGACGCAGGCCATGCCGGCGGCGTCGGCGGCTTCCTTGCCGCGCGGGCTGTCCTCGAGGACGACGCAGTCGGCCGGGTCCACGCCGATGCGGGCGGCGGCCGCGAGGAAGAGGTCGGGGTGGGGCTTCGAGCGGGCGGCGTCTTCGGCGGTGATGATGGCGTCGAAGAGGTGCGCGATCTCGATCCGGTTGAGGGTCGTGTGCACGTGCGCCTTGCGGCCGGCCGAAGCGACCGCGGTCTTGTGGCCGAGGGCGCGGACGTGGTGGACGATGCTGACGACCTCGGGGCGGGCGGTGACGTCCTTCTCGAGGTGTTCCTCGAGGAACGCATGGCCGTCGGCGAGGAGACGGTCGACGTCGAGGTCGAAGCCGTACTCCGCCTTGAGGCGCTTGCAGGTGTCGACGGCGGACATGCCGCCCATCGAGCAGAAGAGGGGCCAGGGGAAGTCGAACGGCCGGCCGAGCTGCTGGCTGATGATGTGCGTCCAGCTGCGGTGATGGATCCACATCGACGCGGCGAGCGTGCCATCGCAGTCGAAGATCCAGCCGCGGCGCGAGAGCAGCGCGGGGTCGAAAGGGTGCATCGGCGTCATGGCGATCAGCGCATGCCGGGGAAGCCGCCGCCGGGGAAGCCCCCGCGGCCGCCGCCCATCTGGCCCATGCGGCGCATGAGCTCCTTGCCCTTGCCGCCCTTCATCATGCGCATCATCTCGCGCATCTGGGAGAACTGCTTGATCAGCGCGTTGACGTCGCTGACCTGCGTGCCGGAGCCCTTGGCGATGCGGAGACGGCGGGAGCCGTTGAGGATGTCGGGGTTGCGGCGCTCCTTCCTGGTCATCGAGAGGACGATGGCCTCGGTCTTGGCGAGGTGCTTCTCCTCCTTGGCGCCGATCTGGACGCCGCCCATGCCGGGCATCATCTTCATGATGTCGCCGAGCGGGCCCATCTTCTTCATCTGCGACATCTGCGCGAGGAAGTCCTCGAGGTCGAAGTCGGCCTTCTTCATCTTCTCGGCCAGGCGCTCGGCTTCCTTGTGGTCGACGACCTCCTGGGCCTTCTCGACGAGGGAGACCACGTCGCCCATGCCGAGGATGCGCTGGGCCATGCGGTCCGGGTGGAAGGTGTCGAAGTCCGAGGACTTCTCGCCCGTGCCCATGTAGCGGATCGGCACGCCCGTGACGGACTTCATCGAAAGCGCCGCGCCGCCGCGGGCGTCGCCGTCGAGCTTGGTCAGGATGATGCCGGTGAGGGGCGTGGATTCGTGGAACTTGGCGGCCACGTCGACGGCCTGCTGGCCGAGGGCGGCGTCGGCGACGAGGAAGACCTCGTGCGGCTGGAAGGCCTCGCGGACTCGGCGGACTTCCTCCATCAGGTCGCCGTCGATCTGCAGGCGGCCGGCGGTGTCGACGATGACGAGGTCCGCGGCGGCGGCCTCGGCTTCCTTGACCAGGCGGCCCACCATCGCGGCGACGTCGGTCGCGGCGCGGTCGGCCCGGAAGTCGAAGCCTTCGTTCTTCGCGAGGGTCTCAAGCTGGTCGATGGCCGCGGGGCGACGCAGGTCGGCGGCGACGAGGGAAGGCTTCCGGAGGCCCTCTTTCTTGACGAGGTGCTTGGCGAGCTTGGCGGCGCTGGTGGTCTTGCCGGAGCCCTGGAGGCCGACGAGCAGCACGCGCAGGGGGCGGCGGGGGTCGATCGGGCGTTCGCCTTCGCCGAGGAGCTTCGTGAGCTCGTCGGACACGATCTTGACGGCCATCTGGCCGGGGTTGACGGACTCGATGACGGCCTGGCCGAGGCAGGCGGCCTTGACGCGTTCGGTGAAGTCCTTGGCGACCTTGAAATTGACGTCGGCGGACATCAGCGCCGAGCGCACTTCGGTCAGCGCCGGGGCGATATTGTCCTCGGTGAGCTTGGAGAGCCCCCGGAGGTCGCGGAGGGCCTTGGTGAGTTTGTCGGTGAGGTTGGCGAACACGGAAGTCGGGGACGGGAGTATTGAGTATCGAGTATGGAGTCTCGGGGGACTGCCGAAGGGAGGGGAGTAAAGGCGGTCGGGTATGGGGTATCGAGTATAGAGTAGCCTTGAACGGGCTTTTCCTGTCCGAAATAGGGCTCCTGACACTGCTGACTAAGGCTGGTCGGCGGAAAGTCTTTCCCGTTCCTGCCTCATGCGGATGACGCCCCCGATCAGCCGGCCCAGCTCTTCGGCCAGGGATCGGAACGTTTCGGCATCCTCTTTGCTGACCGCTCCGATTTCATGGGCGATCTCCACCTGGGTCTCGAGTTCCGCCAGGGAAGCCCGGGCGATGACGATGAAGCGCAGCGACTCCTTATTGGTGCTCCGTTCGTCGCCCTCGGCGATATTCGAGGCGATGGAAATGGCCGCCCGGGTCATCTGGTCACAGAGCGTATATTTTCGCGAAAGGCCAGGCGTCTCGCAGAGGCGATAAATAGAAACAGCCATCAGCTTGGATTTTTGCCAGACGAGCAGATCGCGATAAGTCCTGACCGGGCCTAGGGGGGTGGAAGGTTTCATCGCTTCGATTCAAGGGCACTCCGAGGGGCGGTCACTTCCGGTCGCGTCAGTGAATACCTGAAGGGTATCTCCCCCTGGAGCCCCTGGCATCACCCCTATACTCGATACTCCATACTCGATACTCGGCGAAGTCCGCCACTTGCCTTCCGCCGCATTTCCCGTCTTCTTCGCCTCATGGAAATCCTCATCATGGGCTGCGGCACTTCGCAGGGCTGTCCGTTGCCCGCCCATGACAACCCGGGGCTGGACCTGAAGGACGAGCGCAACTGGCGGGCGCGCACCAGCGTCCATGTGGTCATCGAAGGGCATCACGTGCAGGTCGACGCCGCGCCGGAGTTCCGGACGCAGTGCCTGAAGTACGACGTCCGCGAGGTCGACACGTTCATCCTCACCCATGGCCACGCCGACCATGTGCTCGGCATGGACGACCTCCGGCAGTTCTGCACCAACAAGGGCGGCGAGGCCATCCCGGTCTATTCCACCGACGTCGGGCTGGAGCGTATCAAGGCGATCTTCCCTTACGCCGTCGGTAAGCCGGCGGCCTCGGGTTACGTCTCACTGGGACTCAACCTCATGCCGTCGAAGCTCGTCCTGCCCGGCGGCGGCGTCATCCGTTAGACGCTCCTCCCTCATGGCAACGAGTCCACCCTCGGGCTGGTCTTCGAGGAGCCCTCGACCGGCGCGAAGTTCGCCTATTACACCGATTGCCGCGCGATGACCGAGAAGTC
>JBDLWC010000140.1:0-10044 GCA_039804485.1 Verrucomicrobiota bacterium | reverse complement strand
CCCTGACCGAGCTGAACACGCAGTCGATGCCCGTGAGCTTCGACTTCCAGGCCTTCGAGAAGCTCAGCTTCGGACTCGTGCTGCAGCATGACGTGACGGATTACTCCGCCGCCCCGTATTTCGACTCCAGCTCCGCCCCTCGTCCGGCCCTCGACCACCAGCGCCTCGAGAAGGACTTCGCCGGCCTGACCGCCAAGGGCCAGCTCACCGAATCGGGCAAGCTCAACGGCGTCATCCGCGCCGGCGTCAACCGCTTCAACTACGACAACGGTCCGACGTCGACCAACCCTTCTTACTCGGTGAGCCTCAGCCACGTCCTCACGGAGCGCCTGAGCCACTCCCTGACCCTGGGACGCGACATCTCGGCATCGACCACGAACGGCCAGATCGACACGCGTAACTACTCTTACGGCATGGCCTTCGCCGCCGCCGAAGACCTCGATTTCAATCTCTCGGTCAGCAAGAGCGACATGGATGTCTCGGCCAACAGCCTGGTGACGACCATCGACACCTGGATCTACACCCTCGGCGCCAGCTACAAGCATACCTCCCACCTGAGCTTCCAGGCGGGCTATACCTTCACCGACGCCAAGGCCTCCAACGCGACTTCGTCGTTCAACTCCAACGTCTTCTCGCTGTCGGCGGCTTTCCGCTACTAAGCCGAAGACCGGTCCGGCGCACCTCCGCCGCCCGACGATTTTCGCGTCGGCGGCGGAGGGTGGGCGGCCGAAGCAGGGCAGGGGCTCCTGCGGGACCGGTTGACCAGCCCCCCGCTGGTCCTTATCCTTCTCCTATGTCTTACGCCCTCGCCCGTCTTCTCGGCGTCTGCTGCGCCGCCTTGTTCCTTGCGGCCTGCGCCGCCTCGGTCGGCGCGGAGCAGAGCTCGGCCGCCTTCGAGCCCGAGAACGTGCTCACGATCGGCCGCGGCTCCGCCGTCCCCGCTGCTTCGTCGGCGCCGGCCCGCTACGTCCCTCCGGTCGCCGTGGCGGCCGAGGCTCCGCGCCCGGCGCCCGCCGATTATGTCGTCGCCACGCCCACGGCGCAGGCCGACCCGGCCGATCAGCAGAACAGCTACCGCCTCCGCCCTCGCGACTTCATCCGCGTGCTCGTGATCAACGAGCCGGATACGCAGATCGAGCGGCGCATCAACTCCGACGGCACGGTGGACATCCCGTTCCTCAAGAAGCTCGTCCCGGTCGCCGGCCTGACGCTCACGCAGGCGCAGGTCGAGCTCGCCAACCAGTTCCGGCAGTTCTTCAAGAAGCCCCAGGTCGCCATCTCCATCGTCAGCTACGCCGAGCGACGGGTCTATGTCTCCGGCTATGTCGGCAAGCCCGGCCCTGTCTCCATTCCGCCTGAAGAGACGCTCACCCTCGGGCGGGCGCTCTCGATGGCCGGCGGCGTCCTGCCCCGCGGCAACCGTTCGGAAGTCACCATCAAGCGTTCCCGTCCCGGCTCGCCCATCGTGATCACCAAGGACGTCCGGCGCATCGACGACGGCGACGAGCCGGACTTCGTCCTGGAGGACGAGGACCAGATCTACGTCCGCGACAGCCGCATCTGAGTTTCCCCATGTCCGCACCCGAACCATCGCCTGAATCCCGGCCCCCCGAAGCAAACCGCGCCGGAGGGCGCGGCTACGGCACCTACGGGAATTACGGCGGCTACGGGGCCGGCGGCCAGGGATATGGCTACGGAGGCTACGGCGCTTCCCAGCGAGGCGGGACGAGCTCGGCCAACCCGCTCATGGGCTACCTGCTGATGCTGCGCGAGCGGTTCTGGTGGGTGGTGCTCGCGGCGCTGATCTTCCTGACGCTGGCCCTGCTCAACACCTACAACACGACGGCGGAATACCGCGCGACGGGGCGGCTCCGGGTCTTCCGCCTGGCTCCGACGATCAATGGCGGCGCCTCGGCCGTCGAAGACAATTTCAAGATCGTCTCCAACGACGACTTCTTCACCGCCGTCGAGGCGATGCGCAGCGCCAACATCATCGAAGGGGTCGCCAAGCGCCTGACCGCCGCCGAGCGCAAGCTGGTGCTCGAGCCCTATCAGGCCGGCAACATCTTCTCCGGCCCGCTCACCGAGCAGGAGGTCTTCGCCAAGCAGCGCGGCATCAATCCCCAGCGGCAGACGCTGGTCATCAACATCGACTTCACCCACCCCAACCGCGACCTCGCCCGCCAGGTCGCCAGGCTGTTCTGCGAATCCATCCAGAAATACAGCGAGGACGACCGCCTGATGGTCACCAATCCGCTGGTCGAGAAGGCCCGCATCGAGATCGAGACCCTCGAGGACAAGGTCCGCCGGCACTACGAGCAGAAGAACGCCCTGATCAAGACCCAGAAGCTCCTCTCGATCGCCAAGGACACGAACACGCTGACGGCGGAGCGCGCGGTGCTCGTCCGGGACCGCGAGGAGACGCGCAAGCAGATCGACGAGAACGAGATCCTGGTCAAGGTCATCGCCAGCTACGAGCAGGAAGGCCGGCCGGTCGGGGACATCCCGCAGATCCGCATCGACCCGGATGTCGCCGCCGCCCAGTCGGCCGCCAGCGCCTCCCGCATCCGCATCGGGCAGATGATGGAGACCTACACCGACCAGCATCCGAAGCTCGTCGCCGAGCGCGAAGCGCTGAACCAGGTGGAACGCCAGCTGAAGGAAGCCGTGGTCCAGGCGGTCAAGTCCCGCCGCGCGGCGTTGGAGAACGCCCGCGCCCGGCACGAGGCCATCCTGCGCAACCTCGCCGCCAAGGAAGAAGAGATCTCCCGCCTGCAGGCCGCCAACGTGGAGGTCGAACGCGTCGACAAGGAGATCCGCGCCAGCGAGGAATTCCTCGGCCGCATGAAGCTGAGCTACGAGGAGGCCAAGCTGCGCTCTTCGACCTCCGGCACGAGCACGTCGATCCGCATCCTCGACCAGCCGTCGGTGTCGGACAAGCCGATCAACAAGAACTACTATTTCAGCGCCCTCGCGGGGGTCGGCCTCGGCCTCGGCTTCGGCATCGTCCTCGTCATCGTGCTGGGCACGCTCGACGATCGCATCAAGTCGGTGAAGGACGTCGAAGGCTCGCTGGGCCTGCCGCTCATCGGCACCCTGCCTCGCGTGGTCCGGGTCGTCGGTCCCGATCGCGCGCTGCTGGCCCGTCAGGACAAGGATCGCATCGCCACCGAAGCGGTCCGGTCCCTCTACTCGGCGCTCAAGGTCAACCCCGCGGTCGCCAAGGCCAAGGTCTTCCTGGTGACCTCCACGCGGCCGAGCGAAGGGAAGACCTTCGTGGCCACGAACCTGGCCCTCATCTTCGCGCAGCACTCCGAGCGGGTGCTCGTCATCGACGCCGACCTGCGCCTGCCCAACGTCGGGCCTTCGCTGGGCTTCACCGGCGACGCGGGCCTGAGCCGCTGGTTCAACGACGAGATGACGCTCGACGAGGCCATCGTGCGCGACGTGGCTCCCGGGCTCGACGTGCTGCCCGTCGGCCTGAGCTGCAAGAATCCCACGCAGGTCATCAACCACCCGAAGTTCCTCGCGATGATCGACGGGCTGCGGGAGCGTTACGACCGCGTCTTCATCGACTCTCCGCCCATCGGCGCGGTCTCCGACGCCTTGCACCTGATGCCGAAGGTCGACGGCGTCCTCTATGTCGTGCGGTACAACACCGTGAGCCTGCGCAACGCGGTGGCCTGCCTGGGGCGCCTGCGCGACGCCCAGGCGCCGCTCCTCGGCGTCGTCCTCAACGCGATGTCCCTGCGGATGGCCTCGGCCTACACCGATTCCTACGATTCGTCATATCGTAAATACTACGTCGACGACGCCCCTGACTCCCGTCCGGCCGAGCCCCGCGGCTGAGCCCTCCCGCCCCATGCGATCCGCCCTCCTGCTCTCCGCGCTCCTCCTCGCCGGCTGCCAGCACGCCCCCGTGACGGGCCGCAGCCAGCTCATCCTCGTGGACGAGGCGTCGGTGGCTTCCCTGTCCGCCGCCGAGTTCTCGAAGCTGAAGAAGCTGCCGGCCGACCCCCGCCTGCCGAAACTGCGTGAGATCGGCCTCAGGATCCTGGCGGCGGCGCGCCGTGACGACAAGGCCGGCGTGCTCCCGCCGGCCTCCCGCTGGGAGTTCGCCATCATCGACGACAAGTCGCCGAACGCCTTCGCCATGCCCGGCGGGAAGATCGGTTTCCATACGGGCATGTTCGCCTTCACGCCGACCGACGACGACATCGCCGTCGTCATGGGCCATGAGATCGCCCACGTCATCTGCCGGCATGGCGCCGAACGCGTCTCCCAGGTCGTCGGCGTGGCCGTCGCGGCCGCGGTGGCCGACGAAGCGACGCGCAACTCCTCCGCCAAGACGCGGGCCGCCTGGATGGCCGCCGTCGGCGTCGGGGCGCAGTATGGCATCCTGCTGCCTTTCAGCCGGGGCCACGAATCGGAGTCCGACCATCTCGGCCTGCTCTTCATGGCGCGGGCCGGTTTCGACCCCGCGGCGGCGCCTGCTTTCTGGACTCGTTTCGGGCAGGCCGGCGGCGCCAAGCCCCCCGAGTTCCTCTCGACGCATCCGTCCGACGCCACGCGCGTCAGGCAGCTGCAGGCATGGCTGCCGGAGGCCCGGACGCAGATGCCCCGCAAGCCCTGAGCCGCCGGCTCAGAGGCGCGGCGCGGTGATCGGGCAGGTGAGGTAGACCCCCCGCGGGTCGTTCAGGCTGCGCAAGGCGCGCAGCCACCGCGCGTTGGCCCGGAGGAAATCCTTGGCGGGATCCGCGGCGGCTTTGGCGAAGAGCGGCGATTCGTCGTCATCCCCCCCGAGCAGCTGCTGCAGGAAGTTCTCCCGGCCCGCATGCAGCGACGGCACCTGGACCCATTCCACGGTGTCGGCCTTGGCCAGCTTCTTCGCTTCCTGGAGCGCATCCCGCAGTCCGCCGAACTTGTCGACGAGCTTGAGGCCGCGGGCGTCCTCGCCGAGCCAGACGCGGCCTTGGGCGATCTCATGCACGCCATCGCGCTTGAGGCCGCGTCCTTCGGCGACGACGCGGAGGAAGTCCTCGTAGATCTCGTCGACGGAAGTCTGCACGATCGCCAGTTCGGCGGCGGTGGCCGGCCGGTGCTCGGCCATCAGGTCGGCGTAGCGGGCGGTCTTGACGCCGTCCGTGCCCAGGCGGATCTTGCCGGCGAGGTCTCCGTAGTTCAGATGCAGGCCGAAGACGCCGATGGAGCCCGTGATGGTCGCCGGGTCGGCGAAGATGACGTTGGCCCGCGCCGCGATGTAATAGCCGCCGCTGGCGGCCACGTCGCCCATCGAGACGACGACCGGCACGCCCTGCTTGTTGAGCAGGCCGACCTCGCGGGCGACCACGTCGCTGGCGAACGCCGAGCCGCCGGGGCTGTTCACGCGAATGACGACGGCCTTGAACTGTCTGTCGCTCCGGATCGCGCGCAGATCGTGCGCCAGGCGGTCGCCGCCCGCCTCGGAGGGGCTGCCCCAGCCGTCCACGATCTCCCCTTCGGCGTAGACGATGGCGATCTTGTCGCCGCGGCCGGGGAGGGCGACCTTGCGGGCGTAGCGGTGCAGGCCGATCTTGCGGAAGGAGGCGCCGTCCTCGTCTTCGGCCGCGCCCGCGGCGCGGACCTTCTCGATCAGTTCGTCCCGGTGCAGGGCCCCGTCGGCGAGCCTGAGTTCGACGGCCCGCCGGGCTGAGAAGACGCCGGCGCTTTCGACGGCCCGCGCGAGGGCTTCGGTCGTCATCGCGCGCGATTTCGCGACCTCGCCGGAAAGCCGGCGCCACAGGCCGTTCATGAGCACTTCCGACTGTTCGCGGGCTTCGGCGCTCATCGCGCCCCCGAGATAGGGCTCCACGGCCGACTTGTATTTGCCGACCTTGGTGACCTGCACGCCGACGCCGAGCAGGCGCAACGTCTCGCCGAAATAGAGATTATACGAAGCGAGGCCTTTGAATTCCAGCTCGCCGCTGGCGTGGACGTAGACCTTGTCCGCGACGCTTGAGAGATAGTATTCTCCCTGGGAGGCGTTCTCGAGCCAGGCGATGACGGGCTTGCCGCTTTTCTTGAAAGCCAGCAGCGCCCGGCGGAGTTCGGCCTTCTGGGCCAGGCCTGCGTCGAGCGGTCCGCTCAGCAGGATGCCGGCGACATGCTTGTCGCGCGCCGCGAGGTCGATGGCCTCGAGGGCCCGTAAGAGGTCGAGCCGGGGGCCCTCGCCGCCGAAAAGCAGGTCGCTCAGGCCGGGCGCGCCGGACTCCGGGGTGTCGGTGATCGTAAGGCCGCCGCCGATCACGAGCATCGTCCGATGTTTCAAGGCCACGCTGTTTCCAGGCCGGCGGTCCGAGCTCGACCCCGCCAGACCCATGAGGAGCACCAGCAGGAGGAAGCCGCCGAGGGCGATCGTGAGCATCGTGCCAAGGGCGGAGGCGAGGACTGACTTGAGGAAGTCTTTCATGGGGTCGGAGGGCGGGGAGAGGACGTCACCTCCACGTTGCTTCGCTGTCTTCTTTTCGCCAATCAAAAGCACGAATTTGAACCGCTCTTTTCCGCTGGATGCCTTCAAGCGGGGGCCTAGGTTGGACGGCATGTCCGAGCCCATTTCTTCGCCAGGCGCCGGGATCTCCCGCAAGGCTTTGGCCATCAATCTGGATCGTTCGGCCTACGGGGCTTTCGCGGAAATCGGAGCCGGCCAGGAGGTCGTCCGCCACTTCTTCAAAGCCGGGGGCGCTTCGGGCACCGTCGCCAAGAGCATCTCGGCCTACGACATGCGCGTCAGCGACGCGATCTACGGACATCCTCAGCGCTACGTCTCCCGGCAGCGCCTGGAGCAGATGCTCGACCATGAGTACGGCCTGTTGGTCGACCGCCTCAAGGCCGAGCGCGGCCCGGTGACCCGGTTTTTCGCCTTCGCGGACACCGTGGCGACCACCCCGCACGACGGCAAGGGCCAGGGACATTCCTGGATCGGCATCCGCTTCCAGGATCAGCCGCAGGCCGAGCCCAGCGAGGTCATCCTCCATCTGCGCCTGTGGGACAAGGATGCTGGCCGTCAGCAGGACGCCCTCGGCGCGGTCGGCGTGAACCTCATCCACGCCGCCCTGAATTCCCGCGAAGGGGTCGACGCCTTCCTCGCCGCGTTGGTCGACGAAGTCGGCACGGGGCGCGTCGAGGTGGAGTTCGCCCACTTCAGCGGTCCGGCCTTCGGGGCTTTCGACAACCGCTCGGCGGCGTTACGCCTGGTGCGGCTGGGTCTCACCGACGCCGTCCTGTTCGGACCCGAGGGCGATCCGCAGGTCCCCAGCGAATATTTCTACAAGCGTTCGGTGCTCGTGGCCCGCGGCACTTTCCGTCCGGTCTCCTTGGTGAACGAAGACATGCTGGCCTGCGGTCTCAGGGCCATGCCCGACGGCGGCAAGGACGTGCTGGCGATCTTCGAGATGTGCATCGGCTCCGATCTTCATCCGGAGGCGGAACTCATCGACCGCATCCGCTTGGTCGGGGCGATGAAGCATCCCCTGCTGGTCACGCGTCACCGCGGCTGGTATCGTCTGCCCGCCTATTTCCGACTGCACACGACGGGCGGCATCACCTTGGTCGCCGGCATGAACAACCTCGTCGACCTCTTCAATCCCGAGCACTACTCGCACCTCGAGGGGGGCGTCCTGGAATCGTGCGGGCGGCTCTTCAAGGACGGGGTGCGCGTCATGGTCTACCCGATGAGGGGAGACCAGCTGCGCCGGCTCATCCTCGATCCCGTGGCCTGCAAGGTCTGTTTCCCGGAGAGCTACAGCGTGGCGGAGGACTCGGTCGTCACGGCGGCGGACATCCAGATGCGACCCTCCGTGGCCGGTCTTTTCCAGCACCTGCTGAACAACGGCTTCCTGATCCCCATCACGGGCGCCGACCCGGCCGCGATGGCCTGTCAGCCGCGGACCTTGGCGGAACGCATCAGGAAGAACGAGCCGGGCTGGGAGCAGGAAGTGCCTCCGTCGGTTGCGGTCGCCATCCGAAGCCTCAGGTTGTGGGCCAGGTAGCCCGATGTCCGTCACGACCCTTCCCCCTTCCCAGGACGCCGAACTCCGGCTTTCCATCGAGCGTGCCTATCGGGAGTCCTTGGTCACCGACCGGCTGGGCGCGATCTGGTCCCTGATCCTCGCCAAGTGCTTCCTGGCGCAGTGGGCGATCCTCCGTTTCGCGATCCCCGTCCGCGGCGCTTTCTATGTCTGGACGCTCACCTTGGTCATGGGGGCTTTCGCCAGCGCTTTCTACCTGCACGCCCATCGCGTGCGCCTGCGCGTCCTCCCGACGCATTTCCGCGTCAACGCCGCGGTGTTCGCCGGTCTGCTCGTCTCGCTCGGCTTCGTGGCTTACGCCCGGTTCGCGCTGGAGGCGTGCTCGGGCGCCTTGGCGGCCGGCCTGGCCGCCGGGCTGCTCGGCTCCTGGTCGCTGGCCCGCGCCGCGTTGCGACGGGCCTGGCCGCCGCTCGCCGGCGCTTTCCTCTGGTGGGGCCTGGCCGCGACGGCTTTGCGAGGCTCCGCGGACGATGGGCTGCTCTGGCTGGGGCTCGGTTTCCTCTGCGCCCAGGCCCTGCCGGGTTTCGCGGTCGCCCGCGACGAGTCGCGTCGCCGGTCCTGATCAGCCGGCGGCCTTGCCGCCGGCGCTGTTCAGCAGGTGCGTCATGAAACGCTTCATCGCCGGCGTCAGGACCCGGCCCTTGCGGTGCAGGATGGCCAGCGGGCGGGCCACGCGACGGTCGCGGAGGCGGAGCATCACCAAGGTGCCTTGGTCGACCTCCTGCCGGATGGTGCCCTCGGGCACGAGGGCCACGCCCGCGTCGACTTCGACCGCGCGTTTCAGCGTCTCGATGTTGTCGAACTCCATGGAAGGCTCGAGCTCGATGCGCTGTTCGCGGAAGAACTGATCGAGCGCCTTGCGGGTCGGGATATCCTGGTCGAAGCCGATGAACTTCCCGCCCTGGAGGTCGGCGAGGTCGATCTCCTTCTTCGTCGCCAGCTTGTTCTTCGGGGAGCAGATGGCGACGAGCTGGTCTTCCATCAGCGGGATGATCTCCACCTGGCGGGTCTTCTGCGGGAAAGCGACGAGGCCGAAGTCGACGGCGTTGGAGATGACGTCCTCATAGACGAGGTTCGAACGGCGGTATTCGACGCGCACGTTGACGTGCGGGAACTCCTGCATGAAAGACTTCACGTGCGGCGGCAGCTCGTGCAGGCCGATGGAGACGATGGTCGAGATGTGCACCGTGCCGCTGACGACCTTGCGCATCTCCTGCATCTCGCTGCCGACCTGCTCGTAGCGGTTGAGGATGTCCTTGGCCGCCTCGTAGAGGCTGCGGCCTTCGCGGGTGAGGCGGAACTGTTTCTGGCTCCGGTCGACGATGAGCACGTTGAAATGCTTCTCCATCGAGCGCAGCTGCTGGCTCACGGCGGACTGCGTGATGGCGTTCAGTTTGGCGGCCTTGGAGAAGCTTTCGTTGTCCACGAGGTCGCGGAAGATCTTCAGGTTCTCGATATGCATGGGAGGGCGTACGGCATGATTAAATAAACTAATGGCGAAGGCCTTCAAGGTTAGACATGCTTATCGTGAATCGGCGTGCCGCATCCGTCGGGCAGGGCGCCCCGCAGGTTGACTCCCGGCGGGTTATGCCTCCCTCTGATGGAAATGGTCACCTCCGACCAGTTCAAGGCCCGCTGCGAGGGGGTATTGGCCCGCATCCGCAAGGCTTGCGCTCAGGCCGGTCGCGACCCGGCGACGGTCCGTCTCCTTCCCGTCACGAAGACCCACCCTGTGGAGGCGGCCTTGCTGGCATACGGCTTCGGCCTCCGGGCCGTCGGCGAGAATCGCGTCCAAGAAGCCGCCCAGAAGCGCCCCCTGGCCCCGGCCGACCTCCGCTGGGAACTGATCGGCCACCTGCAGTCCAACAAGGCCAAGCATGCGTTGCAGGCCTTTGACGTCCTCCAGAGCGTCGATTCTCCGGAGCTGGCGACCCGACTCGGGCGTCTGGCCGGCGAGATGGGCCTGCGCCGCGAGGTG
>JBDLWC010000139.1:0-3578 GCA_039804485.1 Verrucomicrobiota bacterium | reverse complement strand
AACTTCTCGTGGTAGATCAGCTGCGCGCCCGCTTCCGTCAGCCGCGCGTCCTTCTGGGCGCGGGTGAAGATGAGCGGGACGGCCGTCTCCGGCCGCAGCACTTTGCTCGGGTGCGGGTCGTAGGTGAGCACGCCGACGATGCCTCCGTCCGCGCGGGCGGCTTCGCGGGCCGAATGCAGCACGGCACGGTGGCCGAGGTGCACGCCGTCGAACGCGCCGATGGCGAGGTGGAGCGGCAGGCTCATGCGGCGGACGTGGCTTCGCTCACGGGCACGAGGGCGGCGACGAGCTGTGCGTCGTCCATCGCGCCGAGCGCCGGCAGGGTATGGCCGCGGGAGAGGTCGAGCCGTCCCGAGCGCGTGCGGCGGAGCATCGAGAGGTGCGCGCCCGGCCCGAGTCTCCGCCCGAGGTCGTAGGCCAGCGTGCGCACGTAGGTCCCCTTGGTGCAGCGGACGCGGAAGTTGATCCTGGGGCTTTCCCAGGACAGCAGCTCGAACGCGTCGAGCCTGATGGCGCGGGGCTCGCGGACGACCTCCACGCCCTTGCGCGCGAGTTCGTAAAGCTTCCGCCCGCCGATCTTCTTGGCCGAATGCATCGGGGGGACTTGAAGCTGGTCGCCGAGCATCGCGGCGAGCGCCGCCCGCACCTGCGACTCCGTGATCGCGGGCACCGGGTTCGTCTCAAGCGCCTCGCCTTCGGCGTCCTGCGTGTCGGTGACGACGCCGAGCGTGGCTTCGCCGAGGTATTCCTTGTCCTGAGCCATCAGCTGGTCCGAGGCCTTGGTGGCCTTGCCGACGAGTACGATGAGCAGGCCGGTGGCCATCGGGTCGAGCGTGCCGGCGTGCCCGACGCGGCGCGTCCGGTAGAGCCGGCGGACGCTGTCCACGACGTCATGCGAGGTTATGCCCTGCGGCTTGTCGACGAGCAGGACGCCCGCAGGTTCGGCGACGGACTCGCTCATTTCGCGGAGTATTCGCGGTAGTGGGCGATGACGATGCCTAGGATCTTCTCGCGATCCTGCGGCAGCCGGCAGCCTTGCATGTTGAAGCCGGCCGCAAGCATGTGTCCGCCGCCGTTGAGTTTGCCGGCGCAGAGGTCCAGACGAAGCTTAGGATCGCGGCCGCGGAGGCTGCCGCGGATGCCGTCGGCGCCTTCTTCCATCAGGACGGCGATCTCGACGCCCTCGACGGAGCGGGGGAATTCGACCAGGCCCTCCTTGTCCTCCTTGGAGGTGCCGGTCGCGACGTAGTCCGCCTGCGTGAGTTCGCCGGAGCAGATCTTGCCGCCTTCGTGGAAGGCGATGGTGTTCAGGAAGCGCTTGGTGAGCTCGAGCTTGCCGCGGCTTTCCTGTTCGAAGACCCGGTAGTTGGCCTCGGCGGGGTCGGCGCCCCGGCGGACGAGTTCGGCGATGATCGCGAAGACGTCGGCGGTGGTGCTGCGGTAGCAGAAGCGGCCGGTGTCGGTCAGGATGCCGAGGTGCAGGGCCTTGGCGGTGATGGCGTCGACGGCCAAGCCTTGGGCGAGGGCGCCGGCGGCCAGGATGTGGCAGGTGGCGGCGGCCTCGCGGACGACGATGTTCGTCCGGGCATAGTCCGGGTTGGAGGCGTGGTGGTCGATATTGGCGAGGATGCCGTCCGGGAACTTGGCGAGCAGTTCCGTCCCTACGCGGGACGCATCGGCACAGTCGACCATCACGGCGACCCGGTCGGTCGCGTCATAATCGGCGCCTTTGACGAACGCCACGCCTTCGGCGTAAGGGACGAGGTTCGGGGGGATACGGTCGCGGTTCACGCAGACCGCATCGACGCCCTCGGCCAGGAGCATACGGCAGAGAGCCGTCTGGGAGCCGATGCAGTCTCCGTCCGGTCGCATATGGCCTAATACGGCCACTTTACGCCCTTTGAGACCCTTGACGAGGTCCCGGAGGGCTTCGCCCGCCGCTTGCATGCTGATACCCATGGTTTTGCGGATGAAGAAACAGGCGGGTCGTGTTGCTGGCAAAGGCAAAAGGTGCCGCGGGCGCCAACCTTGGGGGAACGCTTGAACCTGTCTCAGGTTCGGGCATAGTCCCTGCTATCCCCATCTCAGGCTCTTAGCCTCAACCCAACCCTCTCCATGGATAAGGACAAAAACAATAATTTCACTCCTCGCGCCCGCAAGGTCGTCGAACTGGCCCGGGCGGAAGCCCGCCGGTTCAACCACAACTATGTGGGTACGGAGCATATCCTGCTCGGGCTCATCAAGCTAGGCGAGGGTGTCGCCGTCAATGTCCTCGGCCGTATGGGCCTGGATCTCAAGACCGTGCGTAACGCGGTGGAGAAGCAGGTCGGCCCCGGACCCGAGGAGGCGAAGGCCCCGGAGACGATCCCGCTCACCCCGCGCGTGCAGAAGGTCATGGCCCATGCGTTGACCGAAGCCCGCGCCCTGGGGCACGCCTATGTGGGCACGGAGCATATCCTGCTCGGCCTCCTGAAGGAAGGGGAGGGCGTCGCCGCCCGCGTCCTCCAGCAGCTCGACGTCGACCTGGAACGCTGCCGCAAGGAGATCCTCGCCGACATCGACCCCTCCGCCGCCGACGACAGCGAGAAGAAGGAGGGTGACACCCCGCCTTCCGAGGACGCGTCCGAGGACTCCCCGCCGCCTTCGCGCCGGGCTTCCGGCGACGACTCGGCCCGCCCGGGCCGGGGCGAACGCCTGTCGCTGCTCAAGACTTTCGGCCGCGATCTCACGGAACTCGCCAAGGCCGGCGAGCTCGACCCGGTGATCGGCCGTAAGGAGGAGATCCGCCGCGTGGTGCAGATCCTCTGCCGCCGGACCAAGAACAACCCCGTCCTCATCGGCGAAGCCGGCGTCGGTAAGACGGCCATCGTCGAAGGCCTCGCGCAGGAGATCGCCTCGGGCATCGTCCCGGAGATCCTGCTCGACCGTAAGGTCATCACCCTCGACCTCGCTCTGATGGTCGCGGGCACCAAGTACCGCGGCCAGTTCGAGGAACGCATCAAGGGCATCATGGATGAGATCAAGCGGGCCAAGAACGTCATCCTCTTCATCGACGAGATGCACACCATCGTCGGCGCCGGCGCCGCCGAAGGCGCCATGGACGCGTCCAACATCCTGAAGCCCGCCCTCTCGCGCGGCGAGATCCAGTGCGTCGGCGCCACCACGCTCGCCGAATACCGCAAGCACATCGAGAAGGACGCCGCCCTCGAGCGCCGCTTCCAGTCCGTCAAGGTGGACGATCCCACGGTCGAGGACGCCGTCCTGATCCTGCGCGGGATCCGCTCGAAGTACGAAGAGCACCATAAGTGCGAGTACACCGACGCCGCCATCGAGGCCGCCGTCCGCCTCTCCCATCGCTACATCACGTCCCGACACCTCCCCGACAAGGCCATCGACGTGATGGACGAGGCCGGCGCCCGCGCCCGCATCCGCTCGCTCAATCTCCCGCCCGAGATCGACTCGGTCCAGGCCGAGGTCGACAAGGTCGTCCAGCAGAAGGAGGACGCCTCCCGCAACCAGCAGTTCGAGGAGTCGGCCGCCCTGCGCGACACCGAGAAGAAGCTCCGCGCGAAGCGCGA
>JBDLWC010000138.1:0-3356 GCA_039804485.1 Verrucomicrobiota bacterium | reverse complement strand
AGACCGTCTCGCAGAGGAGGAGGTCGGCGCCGGCGTCGATCAGGGCGTCGACCTGCTCGCGGTAGGCGTCGCGCACCTGGACGAACGTCACGTCGCGCTTGGCGGAGTCGTTGACGTCGCGGGACATCGACAGCGTCTTGTTCGTGGGGCCGATGGCGCCGGCGACGAAGGCGTCCTTGCCGGGGTTCGCGGCCTTGAAGGCGTCGACGGCCTCGCGCGCGACCTTGACGGCGGCGGTGTTCAGCTCGCGGACGAGGTGGGCCATCGCGTAGTCTTCCATCGCGATGGACGTGCCGTTGAAGGTGTTGGTCTCGAGGATGTCGGCGCCGGCGTCCAGGTAGGCGCGGTGGATGTCGCGGACGACGGACGGCTTCGTGATGACGAGCAGGTCGTTGTTGCCCTTGAGCTGGCCGGGGTGGTCCTTGAAGCGGTCGCCGCGGTAGTCCGCCTCCTGCAGCTTGAGCTGCTGGATCATGGTGCCCATCGCGCCGTCGAGGTAGACGATGCGTCGGCGCAGGAGAGCCTCAAGGCGCTCGCCGGCCGGGTTCAAAGGGAGTCTCTGGCGGGACATCGCCCTAACCCTGCGGGTTGCCGCCCAAGGGTCAAGGCGGGGGCGGGCCTATTGTGTCATCCCCGGCATGTCCGGCTTCTTGCAGCGGAGGAGGTCCTGGCTGCGGTAGAGGACGATGCGCTTGCCTTCGAATTTCTCGTCATCCCAGAGCAGGGGGCGGAGTTCGAAGCTGAAGACGGGGTTCAGGTTGGATTTCGCGGCCTCCTCGGCGGGGTCGCCGCCTTGCCAGTAGAGGATGCCGTTGGGCAGCGAATGCTTCGCCCCCTTGCAGAGGAGCTGCCGGGTGTTGTGGACGAAGGAGCGGAGGTCCGCCACCGCGCGGCCGGTCACGAAGTCATGCTCGTGGTTCATCGTCTCGGCCCGGGCGTTCTTGACGTCGACGTTCTTGAGGCCGAGACGCTCGGCGATGTCCGACACCACGGTGATCTTCTTGCCGACGGAGTCGACGAGCGTGAAGCGGGCCTTGGGGTAGAGGACGGCGAGGATGAGCCCGGGGAAGCCGCCGCCGGTGCCGACATCCATGACGCGGCAGCCGTCCATGAGCTTCAGGAACTTCACGGCCGCGACGCACGGGGCGTAGTGGTGCCGCTCGAGATGCTCGATGTCCTTGCGCGAGACCAGGTTGATCTTCTCGTTCCACTCGCGATGGAGCGCGGCCATCGCGGTCAGCTGCTCCCATTGGGCGGGCGTGACTTCGGGGAAGAGCGGGACGAGGGCCTGCATGGAGAGGTCGGAGCGTGGGGCCGGCCGGGTCCGTGGCAAGGCCGCTTCGCGCCGGCGCGGCCGCTTTGCGCTTCACCGCGCGCGGGCCTTGGCTTAGGCAAGGGCATGCGCCTGCTCCTCGCCTTGTTCCTCGGTCTCGGCTGGCTCCACGCCGCCGAGCCGGCCGCCGCGCTCGGCGACGTGGCGGCGGACCTCGACGTGAAGTGGCCGAAGAACCGGACGATGCACATCGTCTGTCACGGACACAGCGTGCCCGCGGGGTATTTCAAGACGCCGGAGGTCCGGGCCGACGAAGCCTACCCGGCCTTGCTGCAGGCCGGCCTGCGCCGCCGGCACCCGCATGCGGTGCTGAACGTCATCGTCACCGCCGTCGGCGGCGAGAACGCCGTCTCCGGCGCCGCCCGGTTCGAACGCGACGTCCTCGCCCTGCGGCCGCGCGTGGTGACGATCGATTACTCGCTGAACGACCGTCGGATCGGCCTCGAGAAGGCCCGCACCTCCTGGACGCAGATGATCGTCGCGGCCAAGGCCGCGGGCATCCGCGTGATCCTGCTCACGCCCACGCCCGACCAGGGGTCTCGCTGGGACGACCCGCAGGACCCGCTTAATCTCCATGCGGAGCAGGTCCGCGCGCTCGCCCGCGAGCACGGCGTCCTGCTCGTGGACAGCCTGGCCCTCTTCAAGGCGAAGGTCGCCGCCGGCACGCCATTGTCCGGGCTGATGTCGCAGGGCAATCACCCTGACGCCGCCGGACATGCCCTGGTCGGCGAGGCCTTGCTCGCGCTTTTCGCCCGCTAATTTGCGGTTTCCTTTCCTCGGCCAATCCCCCACTTTGCCCTCCTATGTTCCACCACGTCGTCTTCTTCTACCTGAAAAAGGACATTACCGCCGCCCAGCGCGCGGAATTCGAGACCAAGCTCCGCGGCCTGCTCGCCATCAAGTCCATCCATAGCGGCTACGTCGGCGTCCCGAGCGCCCACGCCGTCCGCCCGATCATCGACACTTCTTACGACTTCGCCGAGTTCTTCGTGTTCAAGAACCACGCCGACCACGACGCCTATCAGACCGACCCGCTCCACCAGGCCTTCATCAAGGACTGCAAGCCGTACTGGGATTCGGTCAAGATCTACGACTTCGAATAAGCCGTCCGGCTCGTGCGAAAAGAAGGCCGTCCTCTGGGCGGCCTTTTTTTCGCCCATCTCCAACCGCCAGCCGCTCGCCTCAGCGGCCTGGGGATTGTAAACCTCCCCCCACTTCGGGCTTAACAATGGGCGGGAGCCCTCATAGACAAAGGGCGTGCCGCCTGCCGCCGCAGCCACTTCGTCCGCCCTGGACGCCCTCGACGCCGCCGACCGGCGCTTCGGGTGGCATCCGTTCACCCAGATGCGGGAATACCAGGACAACCCCCGCCTGCACCTGGTCCGCGGCGAAGGCAGCTGGCTGATCGACGGGGAAGGGCGGCGCTACCTCGACGGCAACGCCTCGGTCTGGACGAACGTCCACGGCCATAACGATCCGGACCTGAACCTGGCCCTGCGCGAGCAGCTGGAGAAGGTCGCCCACGTGACGCTCCTGGGCCTCAATCACCCCGTCGCGACGGAACTGGCGGAAGACCTCGCCGGCCTGACCGGGGGCGCGTTGCCGAGATGTTTCTTCACCGACAACGGCAGCAACGCCATCGAGGTCGCCCTGAAGCTTTCGTTCCAATATTGGCAGCTCGTCGGCCGGGACGCCAAGCGCGGGGTCATCTCGATGGACGGCGCCTACCACGGCGACACCTTCGGCACGATGGCGGTCGGCGAGCGCTCCGAATTCCACCGGCGCTTCAACCCCTGGCTCTTCGCCGCGCGGACTTTCCCCGCGCCGGTCCATGCCGAATGTGCCGGCCAGGTAGCCCGCTCGGACGCCTCCGCTTCGCTGGCCGCCTTGAAGGCCATGCTGGAACGCGACGGCGCCGCCACGGCCTGCGTGATCCTCGAGCCGCGCGTCCAAGGAGCGGCGGGCATGGTCCAGCAGCCCGCGGGTTTCGTCCGGGCGGTCGCGGAACTCTGCCGTCGGCACG
>JBDLWC010000137.1:0-5296 GCA_039804485.1 Verrucomicrobiota bacterium | reverse complement strand
TCAAGCTGCGGACGGAAGCCCGCGGCGTTCGTGTCGGCCTTGATGACGAGCACCGGCACCAGCGCTCCGTTCGGCAGCTTGATCGAGGTGTTCAGGGCAGGCGAACCATCGGCCTTCGGCTTCACCGCCAAGGCGTCATAGCGTTCAAGCGTCGCGGAGTCAGGAGTCGCGCCGGTCGCGTAGTCGAACCAGATCGCATCGCGGCCGAGCTCGGCCATCAGCGAATGGAGCGGGCCGACGGCGGACTGCTCTTCGCCGGAGGCGTCGAGATAGAGCACGCGGATGGGGCCGGAGGTCGGCGCGGCGGAGGCGAGGACGGCGAAGCAGGCCGACAGGAAGGCGACGAAGGGGCGCATAGGGGTATGCAACAAGCCAAAGCCCCCAAGGTTCGGAAGCAACCCGCAGAATCGTCAAAAAGTGGGCAATCCCGACCGCGGCGGCGGCCGGCCTGTCGTAAAAATGAAAGGACCCGGCGGGCGGCGGCCCACTTGGCCAAAAAAACGGCGCCCAGATGGGCGCCGTGTTCAGGGAGCGATCGCTCAGCGACCTCAGTGGTCGTGGTGGTCGTGACCACCGGCGGCAGGCTTGTTGTCTTCCGGGAGGTCCGTGATGAGACACTCCGTGGTGAGCAGCAGGCCGGCGACGGACGCGGCGTTGGTGATCGCGGTGCGGGTGACCTTGGTCGGGTCGACGACGCCGGCCTTGATGAGGTCTTCGTACTCGCCGGTGGCCACGTTGTAGCCTTCGGCGCCCTTATGCTTGAGCATCACTTCCTGGACGATGAGGGAACCTTCGACGCCGGCGTTGAAGCACAGCGTGCGGAGCGGCTCTTCGATCGCCTTGCGGACGATCTGGGCGCCGATCTTCTCGTCACCGACGAGGCTGTTGATCACGGCGTCGATGGCCTTGACGGTGCGCAGCAGGGCGACGCCGCCGCCCGGGACGATGCCTTCTTCGACGGCCGCACGGGTGGCGTGCAGGGCGTCGTCGACGCGATCCTTCTTCTCCTTGAGCTCGGTCTCGGTCGCGGCGCCCACGTGGATGACGGCGACGCCGCCGGCCAGCTTGGCGAGGCGTTCCTGGAGCTTCTCCTTGTCGTAGTCGGAGGTGGTCTCCTCGATCTGGCGGCGGATGAGCTTCACGCGGCCCTGGATGTCGGCGGACTTGCCGGCGCCCTGGACGATGGTGCTGTTCTCCTTGTCGACGACGATGCGCTTGGCGCGGCCGAGGTCGGCGACCTTGACGGACTCAAGCTTGATGCCGAGGTCTTCGGTGATGAAGCGTCCGCCGGTGAGGACGGCGATGTCTTCCATCATGGCCTTGCGGCGGTCGCCGAAGCCGGGGGCCTTGACGGCGCAGACGTTGATCGTGCCGCGGAGGCGGTTGACGACGAGGGTGGCCAGGGCTTCGCCCTCGATCTCCTCGGCGATGATCAGGAGCGGCTTGCCGGTCTTGGCGACTTCCTGGAGGAGAGGCAGCAGGTCCTTCATGGCGCTGACCTTCTTCTCGTAGAGGAGGATGTAGGCGTCTTCGAGGATGGCCTCGAGCGTCTCGGCGTTGGTCGCGAAGTACGGGGAGAGGTAACCCTTGTCGAACTGCATGCCTTCGACGACGTCGAGGGTGGTCTCGATGGTCTTGGCTTCTTCGACGGTGATGGTGCCGTCCTTGCCGACGCGGTCCATGGCTTCGGCGATGATGTCGCCGATGGACTCGTCCCAGTTGGCGGACACCGTGGCGACCTGCTTGATCTCCTTGCGGTCCTTGACCTTCTTCGAGATCACGGCGAGCTCCTTGACGATCGCTTCGGCGGCCTTGTCGACGCCGCGCTTGACGAAGATCGGGTTGGCGCCGGCGGCGACGAAGCGGAGGCCTTCCTTGTAGATGGCTTCGGCCAGGACGGTCGCGGTGGTGGTGCCGTCACCCGCCTTGTCGGCGGTCTTGGAGGCGACTTCGCGGACCATCTGGGCGCCCATGTTCTCGTACGGGTCGTCGAGCTCGATCTCCTTGGCGACGGTGACGCCGTCCTTGGTGACCTTCGGGGCGCCGAATTTCTTGTCGATCATCACGTTGCGGCCCTTGGGACCGAGGGTGACCTTGACCGCGCGGGCGAGGATGGAGACGCCGTTGAGCACCTTGCGGCGGCCGGCTTCGTCGAACAGGATCTGTTTCTTGGACATGGTGGTGTGGTTTGAGAGGGAGAGGGAGGGATTATTCGACGACGGCGAGGATCTCTTCTTCGCGGAGGAGGAGGTAGATCTCTTCGTTGAGCTTCACTTCCGTGCCGGCGTACTTGCCGACGAGGACCTTGTCGCCGACCTTGACGTTGAAGGCGACCTTCTTGCCGTCCTTGTCGAGGGCGCCGGTGCCGAGAGCGATGACCTTGGCTTCTTGCGGCTTCTCCTTGGCGGAGTCCGGGATGATGATGCCTCCCTTGATTTCTTCAGCCTCTTCGATGCGCTGGAGGAGGACGCGATCGCCGAGGGGCTTGACGCTGGGTTTGGTGTTTTTGGCCATGGTAGGTTTGTGGGTAGAGATGAGTCCTGGGGACGTGAGGGTGGTTGCAGAACAAATGCCAAAGCCGTTTAGGCTGGGTTTAGCAAACGATTAAGGGGTTTTTCTGGGGTCCGACCCTCTGCCGGCCACGTAAAAGGGTCATTATTCCCTGCTTTACCCGTGACACGGTGTCCCATCAGTGGGACAGCGGAAACACTAGGGGTAGGGATTCGGGTCCGGCGAGTACGATACCTCGTCCTCCATCATGGGAAACTCCCCCTACCCCGCCCCCTACCCCTAGTCAGAGCTCTCCGGGCTGCTTGCCTTCGGGTTCCTTGAGCTGGTCGCCCCACCCCAGGATGCGGGCCTGTGCCCCGTGGTGCTCGGCCTTGGTCTTGTCGCCGCGCTCCATCCAGATCCGGGACATCGACGTATGGACGTGGATGTCTTTCGGGCGCAGCGCGAGGGCCTGCTCGCCGGCGGCCAGAGCCTCGTCGAACTGCCGCGAAGCGAAATGGACCTCGGCCTTGGCCAGCCAGGCTTCGAAGCAGGCGGGGTCGGCCGCCACCGCCGTCGTCAGCTTCGCCAAGGCGGCCGTCTCGTCACCCATGGCGAAGTCGAACGAAGCCTCGTCCGCGAGGGCCAGGGCGCGCGTGCGGGATGAAGAGTCAGACATAGGGACACCCTGCGAGAAGCCGGCCTCCATCGCAAGCGCTCCTTTCACGCTTGGAAAGCCGGCGTGGGGGTCGCAACTTGGACGCCTCATGGATCCACGTTACGGAAAGCTCGCCGAAGTGCTCTGCGGTTTCTCGACCCGTCTCAAGCGCGGCGAGAACGTGCTGATCGACGCGCACGACGTCCCCGAGGACTTCGTCATCGCCCTCATCCGGGCCGCCCGCGAGCACGGGGCCACCCCGATGGTCAAACTGCAGAAGTCCCGCGTCGGCCGCGAGATGGTCAAAGGCGGCACCAAGGCCCAGTTCAAGCTGGCCGCCGACCACGAGCTCGCGCGCATGCGGAAGATGCAGGCCTACATCGCCGTGCGCGGCTCGGACAACATCTTCGAAGGCAGCGACATCCCCGCCGCGCAGGCCAGGCTCAACGGGGAGATCATGCGTCCGGTCCTCGACCACCGCGTCAACAAGACCAAGTGGGTCGTCCTCCGCTGGCCCTCCGCGTCGATGGCCCAGCAGGCCAAGATGAGCACCGAGGCCTTCGCCGACTTCTACTTCCGGGTCTGCACCCTCGACTACTCCCGCATGATCCCGGGCATGGAAGCCCTCAAGCAGGCGATGATGAAGACCGACGAGGTCCACATCGTCGGCCCGGGCACCGACCTGAAGTTCAACATCAAGGGCATGAACGCCATCCCCTGCGGCGGCGAATACAACATCCCCGACGGAGAGGTCTTCACCGCCCCGATCAAGGACTCCGTCAACGGCGTGCTGCAGTACAACTGCGCGACGATCTACCAAGGCGTCTCGTTCGAGAACATCCGCCTCGTCTTCCGCAAGGGCAAGATCGTCGAAGCCACCGCGAACAACACCAAGCGCCTCAACGAGATCCTCGATACCGACGGCGGCGCGCGCTTCATCGGCGAGTTCGCCATCGGCTTCAATCCGCACATCCTCAACCCGATGCAGGACATCCTGTTCGACGAGAAGATCGCCGGCTCCTTCCACTTCACGCCCGGCAAGTGCTACGAGACCACCGACAACGGCAACCATTCGTCCATCCACTGGGACATGGTCTGCATCCAGCGCCCCGAATACGGCGGCGGCGAGATCCGTTTCGACGGCCAGGTGATCCGCAAAGACGGCCTTTTCCTTCCCAAGCCCCTCCAGAAATTGAATCCCGCATACCTCCTCGGTAAGGCCAAATAACATGGCCAACCAAAAAAAGCCGAAGAAGGCACAGCCCAAGCGCCTCGGATCCCGTCCGCAGGCCCGCACGGCCAAGGCGCTCAAGCGCAAGGCCAAGCCCGCCCCGCACGTGCCTTACGCGGCGCGCCCGGCCAAGGCGCCCGTCGAGGAGGCCCGCCCGGACGAGATCTTCAAGACCCGCATCCCGGGCGAGTTCGAGCCCGCCAGGGCCGACAAGATCATCGCCACGCTGCTCGACGGCGTCAGCCGCTCCCGCGTGCAGAAGGCCCTCGACCTCGGCATGGTGAAGGTCAACGGCCAGACGGCCGATTGCCGCACGCTGCTGAATCCCGGCGACGCCATCGAAGTCGCCCTGCCCTCCCCGGGCGAGCCCACCGCCCGCCCGGTGAAGATGGCCCTCGAGGTGCTCTTCGAAGACGCGCACCTCATCGCCGTCAACAAGCCCGCCGGTCTGCTCACGCACCCCGTCCAGGGTTCGGACGAAGTCTCGATCGTCCACGGCCTCCTCCATTACACCAAGGGCAAGCTCGCCCCGGCCGGCGGCGCGCCCCGACCAGGCGTCGTGCACCGTCTCGACCGCGAGACCTCCGGCGTCATCGTGCTCGCGAAGACCGACAAGGCCTACCACGCGCTCGTGGCGCAGTTCGCCGCCCGCACCGCGCAGAAGGAATACCTGGCGCTCGTCGACAAAGCCCCTCGTCTGCTCTCCGGCGTGGTCAACGCCAACATCGACCGCCACCGCACCGTGCGCGTACGCATGGCCGTCCGCGAGGACGGGCGCGAAGCCATCACCGACTGGCGCGTCGAAGAGAAATACGGGGTCGACGCCGCCCTCGTGCGCGCCTTCCCGCACACCGGCCGGACGCACCAGATCCGCGTGCACCTCGCGCACATCACACACCCGATCCTCGGCGACCGCA
>JBDLWC010000136.1:0-3814 GCA_039804485.1 Verrucomicrobiota bacterium | reverse complement strand
GCCGGTTCTTGGAGGCGTCGTCCTTCTCGTTCTTCAGGGCGGACTCCTCGACCTCGAGCTGGAGCACGCGCCGGTTGAGGGCGTCGAGCTCGGAGGGCACGCTGTCGATCTCGGTGCGGATCTGGGCGCAGGCCTCGTCGATCAGGTCGATGGCCTTGTCCGGCAGGAAACGCGCGGTGATGTAGCGGTCGGAAAGCGTGGCGGCCTCGACGAGCGCGGCGTCCTCGATGCGCACGCCGTGATGGACCTCGAAGCGCTCCTTGAGCCCGCGGAGGATCGAGACCGTGTCAGGGACGCTGGGCGGATCGACCAGGACCTGCTGGAAGCGGCGTTCGAGCGCGGGATCCTTCTCCACGTGCTCGCGGAACTCCTTGAGCGTCGTGGCGCCGATGCAATGCAGTTCGCCCCGGGCCAGCATGGGCTTGAGGAGATTGGCGGCGTCCATCGCGCCGTCGGCCTTGCCGGCCCCGACCAGCGTGTGCATCTCGTCGATGAAGAGCAGGATGCCGCCCTCGGCGGACTTGACCTCGTTGAGGACCGCCTTGAGGCGCTCCTCGAATTCGCCGCGATACTTGGCGCCGGCCACGAGCGAACCCATGTCCAGGGAGAAGAGCGTCTTGTCGCGGAGGCTCTCCGGGACGTCGCCGTTGACGATGCGCTGGGCGAGGCCTTCGACGACGGCGGTCTTGCCGACGCCGGGTTCGCCGATGAGCACCGGATTGTTCTTGGTCCGGCGGGAAAGGATGCGGATCACCCGGCGGATCTCCTCGTCGCGGCCGATGACGGGATCCATCTTGCCGGTGCGGGCGCGGGCCGTGAGGTCCTGTCCGTACTTCGCGAGGGCCTCATAGGTGGCCTCAGGGTTGGCGGACGTCACGCGCTGGGAGCCGCGCACGGCCTGCAGGGCGGCGAGGATGGCCTGGCGGTCGAAGCCGACGGCGGCGAACGCCGGGCGGAGCGAAGGCGTCTCGGCGAGCGCGAGCAGGACGTGCTCGGCGGAGACGAAGTCGTCCTTCATGGCCTCGGCTTCCGCCTTGGCCTTGAGCAGGAGCGCGTGGGTCTCGGCCGAAAGGCCGGGCTGGCCCGCGGACTGGGCGAGCTTGGGCAGGCGGGCGAGCTGGCCGGCGACCGCCGAGGCGAGCGCGGCCTCGTCTTTGCCGGCGCGGCGGAAAAGCGAGGAGGTGACGCCGCCTTCCTGGGCGAGCAACCCGTGCAGGATGTGCGCGGGCTCCAGCGCGGGATTGCGACGCTGCAACGCCTCGCTCTGCGCCTGCTGCAGGGCTTCGGAGGTCTTCTCGGTGAGATTGCCGTAAGGAGTGGACATGCTTCCATAGACGCACGGAGCGTTCCAAGCGGCGACGTCCGTTAGAGGGCTATAATCGCGGCCGAATTCGCCAAGAGCGAGACAGCGGAGCGACAATGCGTCCCGCGGGCGACGAGTTGACGCTGGTTCCGTCAATCCGGAAAAGACACCGGCGCCGGACTCCCTTGTTGCCCCAGGCGACCCTTGAGGCGTAAATGATCCCATGACGCCCGACTCGGAGCTGGCGCCCTTGGGGCGCCTTCTCGACGACCCCTCCCCGGTCGTCCGTCAGGCCGTGCTCGCCAAGCTGAAGTCCGCCGGCCTGCCCGGGGTGCTCTGGCTGGAGGACATGACCCGCGACGAAGCGTTCGCCGGCCATGCGCGCGCCTTGCTCGCCGACCTGCGGACGCCCGAAGCCGCAGCCCACGCCTTTCTCGCGCACCTCCGTGACCCGCAGGGCGACCTCGAGACCGCCTGCCTCCTGCTTGAACGAGCCAGCGACCCCTCATTGGCCGACGACGCCTACGCCCGGGAATTCGACCGGCTCGCCGAGCGGACCCGTGAGCTCATCGCGGAACCGCTCGATATCCGCGAGAAGTGCCGCCTTCTCTGCCGCGTCATCTTCGGCGAAGAAGGCTATCGCGGCGCCCGGGAAAGCTTCGCCGCCCCGGCGTCGTCGTTGCTCTCGCAGGTCATCCGGACCCGCCGAGGCATCCCGATCTCGCTTTGCCTCGTCTTCCTGTTCGTCGCGCGGCGCCTCGGCCTGCCCGTCGAGCCGGTCGGCCTGCCGGGCCGGTTCATGGTCGGCGTCTTCCGCGGACGGGAACCCCTCTACATCGACTGCTACGAAGGCGGCGCCTTCCGCAGCCGGGCCGAAGTGCAGCTCCTGCTCCTGGACAATCACCTGCCGGCCGACGAGGCCTTCCTCCGGCCCGTGAGCGCGCACCAGACCTTGGCGCGCTGCTGCCGCAACCTGGTCTCGCAGTGCGAGGCCCAAGGCGACGACCGCCGCAGCCGCCTGTTCCTGACCTTCGTCCACGCCTTGGAAAAGAACGATGAGCGCGCCTGAGACCTTGACGCTGTCGACCCTGCGGACGACGGAGTTCGCCCCTGGCCAGCTGGGCGTATTGGGCGATCCCATCGCCCACTCGCTCAGCCCGGCGATGCATAACGCCGCGCTCGCGCGGCTCGTCGCGGCGCACCCGCGGCTCGCGGGCGTGCGTTACCATCGCCTGCACATCACGGCCGAAGAACTGCCCGAAGCGCTGAGACTGCTGCACGCCCGCGGCTTCGCCGGAGTGAACCTCACCGTTCCGCACAAGATCCAGGCGCTGAAGCTCGTCGCGTCGCTCTCGGCCGAAGCCCGCCGGGCCGCGTCCGTCAACACGCTCGTCCGGACCGCCGGCGGCTGGGACGGGCACACCACCGACGGCGCCGGCTTCCTCGAGGCGCTGCGCGAACGCACGGGCAACACCACGCGCGGCCGGCCGGTCATCCTGCTGGGTTCGGGCGGCGCCGCCCGCGCCGTCGCGGCGGCCTGCCTGCAAGACGGATGCACGTCGCTCCGGCTGCATAATCGCGACGCGTCTAAAGCGGAAGAACTGGCCGGGAGCCTGGCGGACCCGCGCGTGCGCGCCGCCGGCCTCGCCGACATCGCGGCCTCGCCGGACGCCGTGATCGTCAATTGCACCACCCTCGGCCTGAAGGCGGGCGACCCGTCGCCCTTCCCCGCCGACCAGCTCGCCGTCGGGCAGTTCGTCTTCGACACGACCTATGGCGCAGCGCCTTCCCGCCTCCTCCGCGACGCCCAGGAACGCGGCGTCGCCGGCAGCGACGGCCGCGCCATGCTGCGCTGGCAGGGAGCCCTCGCCTTCCGCCTCTGGACCGGCATCCTGCCGCCCGACGCTCCGATGCGCGCCGCCCTCGGCGAAGCTTCCGCCTCACCATGACGCTCGCCGACCTGCAAAGCTTCTACCGGCTCCACCCTGGCTTCGCGGCCGTGACGGCGGCGGCGTTCGGCGCCTGCGTGGGCAGCTTCCTGAACGTCTGCATCCATCGGCTGCCCAAGGGCGAATCCATCGTCACGCCCGCCTCGCGCTGCGCCTGCGGCCAGCCCATCCCTTTCTGGTTCAACCTGCCCTTGCTCGGCTGGCTGATCCTGCGCGGCCGGGCCAGATGCTGCGGCGGGAAGATCTCGGTGCGCTACCCGCTGGTCGAGCTCATCACCGCGCTGAGCTTCGTCGCCGCCTGGACGATGCTGCCTCCGGGCAAGGCCTTGGCCGCATGCGTCTTTCTCCCTTTGCTGATCATCCTGGCCGGCTGCGACCTCGATGACATGATGGTACCGGATGCGCCCAACTTCGCCTTGGTCGGCGCGGGCCTGCTTCTCTCGATGCTGCTTCCCTCCCTGCACGGAGAGACCGCGCACAGCATCGAGGCGGTCAATCGCTTCCGGGCGCTGATGGACGCGCTGATCGGCGTCGCGGCCGGCACCGCGCTCGTGTGGTGGAT
>JBDLWC010000135.1:0-5814 GCA_039804485.1 Verrucomicrobiota bacterium | reverse complement strand
CGTCGAGGCACATCATGATGCCGAAGTCGAGGAAGTCGGCCACGCGGCCGGCGCGTTCGAGTTCCGGGGCGAGGGCGTCGCCGGTGCCGACGACCTTCACGTTCTTCCAGAAATCCTCGCGCAGGGCCTGCAGGTCGCGGATGGCCTGCTCGAGGCCGGCCTTGTCGCGGGCCATGCCGCACTTCTCCCAGGTGATCTTGCCGAGCGCCTTGTGGTAGTGGCGCGGGGACTTCGTGCCGTTGATCGAGAGGAGCTTGGCGACGCGTTCGTTGACGTCCTTGACCGCGGCCTTGAATTCCGGGGCGTCGGCCGAAGGGCGGCTGCCGGGTTTCTCGCCGGCGAGGTAGTCGGTCACCGTGTAAGGCAGGACGAAGTAGCCGTCGGCCAGGCCCTGCATCAGCGCCGAGGCGCCGAGGCGGTTGGCGCCGTGGTCGGAGAAGTTGGCTTCGCCGCCGACGAACAGGCCGGGGATGTTGGACTGCAGGTTGTAGTCCACCCAGAGGCCGCCCATCGTGTAGTGCACGGCGGGGAAGATGCGCATCGGCTGCTTGTACGCGTTCTCGCCCGTGATGTTCTCGTACATGTCGAACAGGTTGCCGTAGCGGGCGCGGATCTCGGCCTCGCCGAGGCGCCTGATGGCGGCGGAGAAATCGAGGTAGACGCCGAGGCGCTTGCCGTCGACCAGCTGGCCGACGCCGCGGCCTTCGTCGCAGACTTCCTTGGCGGCGCGCGAGGCGATGTCGCGCGGGGCGAGGTTGCCGTAGCTCGGGTACTTGCGCTCGAGGAAGTAATCGCGGGCCTCCTCGGGGATCTCCGCGGCCGGCTTGGCGCAGTCCGCCTTGTCCTTGGGCACCCAGACGCGGCCGTCGTTGCGGAGCGACTCGGACATCAGGGTGAGCTTCGACTGGTCCTCGCCGTGCACCGGGATGCAGGTCGGGTGGATCTGGGTGTAGCAGGGATTGGCGAAACCGGCCCCGCGGCGGTGCGCGCGGAAGGTCGCCGTGACATTGCAGCCCTGGGCGTTGGTGGAGAGGTAGAAGACGTTGCCGTAGCCGCCCGTGCAGACCACGACGACGTCGGAGGACCAGGATTCGATCGCGCCCGTGACGAGGTCGCGCGTGACCACGCCCTTGGCCTTGCCGTCGACGACGACGAGGTCGAGCATCTCATGGCGGGTGTGCATCTTGACGGTCCCGAGCCCGATCTGGCGCGAGAGCGCGGAGTAGGCGCCGATGAGCAGCTGCTGGCCGGTCTGGCCGCGCGCGTAGAAAGTGCGGGAGACCTGGGCGCCGCCGAACGAACGGTTGGCCAGCAGACCGCCGTATTCGCGGGCGAAGGGCACGCCCTGGGCGACGCACTGGTCGATGATGTTCGCCGAGACCTGGGCGAGGCGGTAGACGTTGGCTTCGCGGGCGCGGTAGTCGCCGCCCTTGATGGTGTCCTGGAAGAGGCGGCGGACGCTGTCGCCGTCGTTCTGGTAGTTCTTCGCGGCGTTGATGCCGCCCTGCGCGGCGATGGAGTGCGCGCGGCGGGGGCTGTCCTGGTAGCAGAAGCAGGTGACCTCGTAGCCCATCTCGGCGAACGAGGCGGCGGCAGCCGAGCCGGCGAGGCCGGAGCCCACGACGATGACGTGGTATTTGCGGCGGTTGGCCGGATTGACGAGGCGGAGCCTGGCCTTGTGGTTGTTCCACTTGTCGGCCAGCGGGCCGGCGGGGATCTTCGGGTCGAGTTTCATGGGGGCGCGGGCGCTGGAAGGTTACTTCAGGACGCCGGTGAGCACGGCGAGGGGGATGGCGATGAAGCCCAGGGCGACGAGCCAGGCGTAGGCCAGGGCGAGGAAGTCCAGCCGGCCGCGCCAGCGTTCGTTGCGCAGGCCCAGGGTCTGGAAGACGCTGCTGACGCCGTGGCTGAGGTGCAGGCAGAGCAGCAGCATGCTGACGATGTAGAAGACGGCGACCGGGCGGGAGGAGAAGCCGGCCACGACCATCTTGTGGACGTCGTCGCCGAAGTCCTGGCCGCCGAGGGCGACCGTGCGGAAAGTGAAGTGCAGCAGGTGGAAGACCGCGAAGCCCAGCATCACGACGCCCGAATAGGGCATGGTGCGGGAGGCGAAGGTCGCGCGGCGGGTGGCCTCGACGGCCGGGCCGCCGGCGCGGGCCGCGCGGTTCTCGAGGGTCAGCTGCACGCCGGCCCAGATATGGGCGAAGACGCTCACGAGCAGGACGGAGCGGGCGGCCCAGAGGAGGCCCGTGTTGTCATGGAGCCACTTGGCGTAGGCGTTGATCGCCGGGGCGCCTTTGAACATCAGCAGGTTGCCCGTCATGTGGCCGAGCACGAAGCCGGCGAGGACGAGTCCGGTGAGGGCCATCACGACCTTCTTCCCGATGGAAGACGGGCGACAGCTGGAACAACAGGGGCTAGCGGACATGGCGGAGCGGGGGACGGATGCAAAAAGCATCAAATAGGGAGAGGGGTGGCTTCCCACCCCGGACGCAGGTTTGCGGGAGGGTATTAGCCGCACGGCCCATATCCGTGAAAAACCCTCATAAGCCTGCCGGGGCCCGACCTGGGCCCGCGGGCGAGGCCGGGCCCGCCGGCCGGCCTCGCCCGCCCTTCGCCGGAAAAACCGCTTGCCAACCTTTTTTTCGGCCGTGCAATTCGAAAGTCCAGACCGGCTCTCCGTCACAGGACCTGCCGGTCTTATCTTTTTTATCCTCCCTCCAGCCCTCCCGACCCTTTTCCATGAAGTACATTTTCGTCACCGGCGGCGTCATCTCCTCCCTGGGCAAGGGCCTCACGGCCGCCGCCCTCGGCGCCCTCCTGGAGTGCCGCGGCCTCAAGGTCCGGATCCAGAAGTTCGACCCCTACCTCAACGTCGACCCGGGCACCATGAGCCCCTACCAGCACGGCGAGGTCTACGTCCTCAACGACGGCGCCGAGACCGACCTCGACCTGGGCCACTACGAACGCTTCACCTCGGGCGAGCTCTCGCGCCTCAACAGCCTGAGCTCCGGCCAGGTCTACGAGACCGTCATCCAGAAGGAACGCCGCGGCGACTACCTCGGCAAGACCGTGCAGGTCATCCCGCACGTCACCAACGAGATCAAGGAGCGTATCCTCAAGGGCGGGGAAGGCGTCGACGTGCTGATCACGGAGATCGGCGGCACCACCGGCGACATCGAAGGCCTGCCCTTCCTCGAGGCGCTCCGCCAGTTCCAGCATGACGCCGGCCGCGAGAACGTGGCCTTCCTGCACTGCACGCTGGTGCCCTTCATCAAGGCCGCGGGCGAGCTGAAGACCAAGCCTTCCCAGCAGTCGGTGGCCAAGCTCCGCGAGATCGGCATCCAGCCCGACCTCCTGGTCTGCCGCACCGACCGCCCCATCGGCGAGGACAACCGCCAGAAGCTCTCCCTCTATTGCAACGTCGGCGCGGACTGCGTGTTCGAATGCCGCGACGTCGAGCACTCCATCTACGAGCTCCCGATGCAGCTCGCCGCGCAGCGCATGGACGAAGTCGTCGTGAAGCGCCTCGGCCTGCAGTGCCGGCCGATGGACATCGCCCCGTGGCGCGAGATCGTGCGCCGCCTGCTCGAGCCGAAGCACCGCGTGCGCGTCGGCGTCGTCGGCAAATACATCGAGCTGCAGGACGCCTACAAGTCCGTCTACGAATCCATCACCCACGGCGGCATCGCCAACGAGACGGCCGTCGAGGTGGTGCGCATCGACGCCGAGGACCTCGAGGCCAAGGGCACCGCGCAGCTCGAAGGGCTCGACGGCATCCTGGTGCCGGGCGGCTTCGGCAACCGCGGCATCGAAGGCAAGATCATCGCGGCGAAGTTCGCCCGCGAACGCAAGGTGCCCTACTACGGGCTCTGCCTCGGGATGCAGATCACGGTCATCGAATTCGCCCGCCACGTGCTCGGCCTCAAGGACGCCCATTCGACGGAGTTCGCCCCGCAGACCCCGGACCCGGTGATCCACCTGATGGAATCGCAGAAGAGCGTGGTGACCAAGGGCGGCACGATGCGGCTCGGAGCCTACGACTGCGCCCTGACCCCGGGCAGCCGCTCCCGGGCGGCCTACGGGACGGACACCATCAAGGAGCGCCACCGCCATCGCTTCGAGTACAACGACGCCTATCGGGCCCGGCTCGAAGCCGCCGGCCTCCTCGTGGGCGGGGTCAACCCCCAGAGCGGGCTGGTGGAGATCGTCGAGGTCAAGGACCACCCCTGGATGGTCGGGGTCCAGTATCACCCGGAGTTCCAGTCCCGCCCCGACCGCGCCCACCCGCTGTTCGCCGCTTTTGTGAAGGCCGCGGTTGAGAAGTCCCGGTTGTCCTGCTAATTCTGGTCCAGCGCCGGTAAAGCCAGACGCGGCCCAACGCGCGGAAAGCCGCGCGCCCCTTCCCCTACCCCCATGTCCACCACCATCAACGCCGCCGGCACCTGGGTGCCGCGCCTCCGCGAACAGGTCGCCCGGGTCGTCGTCGGCCAGCAGTATCTGGTCGACCGCCTGCTCATCGGCCTGCTCGCCAACGGCCACGTGCTCCTCGAGGGCGTGCCCGGCCTGGCGAAGACGCTCTCGGTGCGCACGCTCGCGCAGACGGTGCACGCCGACTTCTCGCGCATCCAGTTCACGCCCGACCTGCTGCCCGCCGACATCGTGGGCACGCTGATCTACGACCCGAAGACGGGCGCCTACTCCGCCAAACGCGGACCGATCTTCGCGAACTTCGTCCTCGCCGACGAGATCAACCGCGCTCCCGCCAAGGTGCAGTCGGCCCTGCTCGAGGCGATGCAGGAACGCCAGGTGACGCTCGGCGGCGAGACCCACAGGCTGCCCGCGCCCTTCCTGGTGCTGGCGACGCAGAACCCCATCGACCAGGAGGGCACGTACCCGCTGCCCGAAGCCCAGGTCGACCGCTTCATGCTGAAGCTCAACATCGGGTACCCGACGCGCGAGGAGGAACGCCGGATCCTCGACGCGATGGCGACCACGTCGCCGAAGCTCGACGTCGAGCCGGTGATCACCCTCGCCGAGATCCTCGAAGCCCGCCGGGCCGTCGACGCCGTCCATGTCGCCGACCCGATCCGCGACTACGTCGTCTCGCTCGTGCTCGCCACCCGCGGCCAGCACCCCGGCGGCCCCGACCTCGCGAAGTTCGTGCAGTTCGGCGCCTCGCCGCGCGCGACCATCAACCTCACCCTGGCCGCCAAGGCCTGGGCTTTCCTGCAGGGCCGCGACCACGTGACCCCGCAGGACGTGAAGGACATCGCGCCCGACGTCCTCCGCCACCGGCTCATCCTCACCTACGAAGCCGACGCCGAAGGGGTCGACGCCGACGCCATCGTGCGGCGCGTCCTCGACGCCGTCAGCGTGCCTTAATCCCGCCGCCGGAGCCCCGTGGACCACCCCGTCCCGACCCAACCGCAGGAGACCCTCCGCCGCGCCCAGCGCGTGGAGCTGGTCGCCGCGCGCGCGGTCAACGACGCGATGGTCGGGGCCTACCTGTCGCGCTTCAAGGGCCGCGGCACCGATTTCGAGGAGCTCCGGGAATACGTGCCGGGCGACGACGTCCGCGCGATCGACTGGAACGTGACCGCGCGCACGGGCCGGCCGTTCATCCGCCTCCATCGCGAGGAGCGCGAGCTGACGATGGTCCTCGCGGTCGACGTCTCCGGCTCCGCCGATTTCGGCTCGGACACGCGCACGCTCCGGGAACGCGCGGCCGACGTGGCCGCGTGCCTCGCGGTGTCGGCCCTCAAGGCGGGCGACAAGGTCGGCCTGCTGCTCTTCACCGACCGCGAGGAACTC
>JBDLWC010000134.1:0-4057 GCA_039804485.1 Verrucomicrobiota bacterium | reverse complement strand
CGGGGGGAACCCCATCCCGGGGGCGACCTGGTCCTGGTTGATCACCCGGAGGGACCGGAAGCCCATGTGGGCCGGGTCATGATAATCGGCGAAACTGAAGCTATGACGGGCCACCAGCCAGCCGTGGTCGGCGAAACCACGCTCTTCGGAACGACGCACCTTGAAGTTCATGAAAGCCCAACTTGGCGTCGAAAACCCCGATGTCCACCCGGCCGCCAGATTTTTCGGCGGATTTAGTTTGAAAACACCCCCTCGGAATGGTCTATGCTGATTCCTCGTGTCGGGCTGTGGCTCAATCTGGTAGAGCGCTGCTTTCGGGTAGCAGAGGCTGAGAGTTCAAATCTCTCCAGCCCGACCAATTTAAAAGACCCCGGGGATGTTCATTCGTCCCCGGGGTCTTCCGTTGCGACCGGGGAGCGCTTTTCCCCTTTCACCTGCCCGCTTGCCCCTGCATCTTACGGCATGCCTCTCCTGCTTCTCGCCCTGCTCTGCGCCGCGACGCTCGCCGCGGCCGACGAACCCAAGGTCCCGGCGGGGGCGGCGACCAAGCCGGCGGAAGCGCCGGTCTATCTCACCGAGGCGGCCGCGCTCGAGGCCGGCGAGAACCCGCGGCTCCAGGGCGAGTTCGCCAACGCCAAACTCGGAGCGAACGTCATCGCCCTCGGCCAGGACCAGTACCGCCTCGTCCTTTTCAAGGGCGGCCTGCCGGGGGCGGGCTGGGATGGCACCCGCAAGATCGAAGTAGAAGGCCGGCGCGAGGGCCAGACCGTCGTCTTCCAGGACAACGTCGACAGCGCGACCTTGGCGGACGATGTCCTGAAAATACGCAGCATGCCTGTCGCGCTCAAGCGGACCATCCGCCACAGCCCCACCGAAGGCCTCGCGGCGCCCAAGGGGGCCTTGGTGCTTTTCGACGGGCGGAACACCGACGCCTGGGTGAACGGCAAGATCGACGCGCGCGGACACCTCGAAGCCGGCGCGCGGACCAAGCAGGCCTTCGGCGACTTCCGCCTCCATCTCGAATTCTGCCTGCCTTTCAAACCGCTCGGGCGGGGCCAGGCGCGGGCCAACAGCGGCGTGTACCTCCAGGACCGCTATGAGATCCAGGTCCTCGACAGCTTCGGCCTCAAGGGACTCGATAACGAATGCGGCGGCATCTACCAGCAGGCCGCGCCCAAGGGGAACCTCTGTTTCCCTCCGCTCCAGTGGCAGACTTACGACGTCGAGTTCACCGCGGCCCAGTTCGACGCCGACGGCAAGAAGACCGCGGACGCCGTCCTGACGCTCCTGCATAACGGCGTCGAGGTGCACGCCTCGCTCGCGCTCAAGCGCGCGACCCCCGGCGGGGCGTTCAAGACCGAGGTCCCTGCCTCCGGTCCGATCTACCTGCAAGGACACGGCAACCCCGTCGTCTATCGGAACGTCTGGATCGAGGCCAAATGACCTGAGCACGACGCAAGCGCCGGGGGAGGTCTCCGCAGACCCATCCCCTCGGCGCCGCGCGCGCGGACCCGCTTACCAGGTGTAGCGGATCGTGTAGGTGATGACCTTCTCTTCGTCGGGCTGGAGCGGCGCGCGGAATTCGAACGTCGTCGCGTCCTTCTTCACGTGGGGCTGGCTCTGATTGGTCAACGTCCAGTTGCCGCCGCGGGTGGCGTGTTCGACCACGCGGATCTCGGCCGGCTCCTGCTTACGGTTGCGCACCTTCACCTCGATCGTCTGGGTCGCGACGCGTTCCGCGCCGTTCTCCGTCGAGCTCACCAGGCGACGCTCGCCGACGAGGTCGAAGCTGTTGCCCGTGAGGACGCGGATGACCTCGTTCTTCGCCGTGTGGTCGATCTGGTTCTCGCCGGTGAATTCAAGCTGGCGGTCGCCGTCCTGGGTGTAGAAGCGCAGCTTGCCCTTGGGCAGCGCGAGCCCGAGCTTGTTGGCTTCGGAGTTCTTGAACTCGCGGAAGACCTGGACCTTGCCCGTCGGGCCTTGGCCGCGGCGGGAGAAGCCCCCTTGCTCGTAGACATAGATCCGCTCCGCCTTGACGCCCGTGGCGCGGACGAACTCGACCTGCTTGAGCTCCTTGTCGCGCAGCGTCACCGGGTTGCCCAGCGTGTAGAGGTGGAACTCGTCGAAGGATTTCTCCGTCACGACCGCGTCGGCCATGGCCGCCATCGCGACCATCCCGCCCCGGGCGTAAGCCTTCGGGCTGTTCTGCGGTTCCACGCGGTGCACATCGCCCGCCAGCAGCTTGATCTTGGCGTCGCTGAAGGACATCCCGCTCTGGTTGTTCATCGTCACCCAGCCCACGATGTCGACCAGGTCGCTCTTTTCGGCGGCCACCAGATTGTAGCTGGCTTCCCAGGAGAAGCCCTGGCTCAGGTAGGCGACCTCGGCGGAGATCCGTCCGGCGGACGCGGAGTTCAGCTTCCAGTTCAGGGTCGGCTTCAGGATGTTATCCGTGCCGAGCGAAGGGAAGACCGGCTCGCCGGGCAGGGAGAATTGCAGTTTGCCGTCGACCTCGATGATCGGCTCGACGAAGGCGCCGCCCGGCACGAAGCCGCTGCGGACCACCTTGCCGTTGACCACGCGGTCGGGCTTGTTCGGCTCGCGGCGGTTGAACTCGAGGGTCTTTCCTTCGAAGAGCGAGAGCACCATCGCCTGGGAGACCGGGTCGTTGCGGTAAGACTGCTCCAGGATCTGGAAGGCCGCCTGACCGGCCACGTCGCGCAGGATGACGGAGTCGGCTTCGACCTGCGCGGTCGCGCCGGCGAAGGAAACCTGGTTGAGGCCGGCCTTGAGCTCGATGGGCAAAGTCTCGCGGACCACGGCGTAGCCGCCGTTGTAGAGAGTGAGCGCCGGATCGGCGGCGAAGGCGACACCGGCGGCGGCCAGCAGGAGGAGAACGGGGGCTTTCATGGGGTGGGGACAGGGTGGATGGAGGGTGGTTTTTGCCAATCACTATCCAAGCGCCTCATGGCCACCGCTTTGTCTGAGTTTCTTCTCCGGGGGATTCCCCTTAGGGGAAACAACTAGGGGGAAGATTTTGACAAAGTCCAAAACCCGACCTTAGTCGGGGTCATGCGGGACCCCGCCCACGTCTTGAGAGAGCACCGACTGCCCGTGACGGCGCAGCGGGTCGCCGTGCTCAAGGCGGTCTCCGCCCGACCTCACGCCACCGCGGACGATCTCGCGGAAAGCGTGCGGCACGAACTCGGCGGCATCTCCCGCCAGTCCGTCTACAACGTCCTGAACGTCCTGACCGAAAAAGGGCTGATCCGGCGCATCCAGCCCGCCGATTCGGCGGCGCGTTACGAAGACCGCGTCGGCGACAACCATCATCACCTCGTGTGCCGGGCCTGCGGCCTGACCCAGGACGTCTGTTGCGCCGTCGGACGGGCTCCGTGCCTCGAAGCGCACGATGACCACGGCTTCAAGATCGACGAAGCCGAAGTCATCTACTGGGGCCTCTGCCCGGCCTGCCAGCGCTCCGGCGCGAAAGGCGCCGCTCCGGCCCGCTCCCCTTTCCCTCACCCCCATGACTAACCGATATCAAACCCTGAAGCTCCTGGCGCTCGCCGCCTTGACGCTGACGTTCACCCCGGGCCAGCTCATGGCCCAGACCGCCCCTTCCACTCCAACCAACAAAACCGACATGTCTGACATCAGCAAATGCCCCGTCATGGGCAACCCCGCTCCCGCCAACCGTCACACCGCCGCCGCGGCCATGACCAACCGCGACTGGTGGCCGAACCAGCTCAACCTGCACATCCTTCACCAGAACCACCCGAAGGGCAACCCCATGGGTCCGTCCTTCAACTACGCCGAGGAGTTCAAGAAGCTGGACCTCGAAGCCCTGCGCAAGGACCTCAAGGCCCTCATGACCGACTCCCAGGAATGGTGGCCGGCCGACTACGGCCACTACGGCCCCTTCTTCATCCGCATGGCCTGGCATAGCGCCGGCACCTACCGCACCACCGACGGCCGCGGCGGCGCCGGCTACGGCACCCTGCGTTTCGCCCCGCTGAACAGCTGGCCCGACAACGCGAACCTCGACAAGGCCCGC
>JBDLWC010000133.1:0-4642 GCA_039804485.1 Verrucomicrobiota bacterium | reverse complement strand
GTGCCCGAAGGCCGCACCGAGGCCGACAACAAGGTCATCCTCGAGTGGGGTGACCATGCGAAGCTCATCTCCCCCGCAGCCAAGCCCCACTGGGACATCGCTTGGTTCAACAAGGCGATCGACTTCGAACGCGGCGTGAAGGTCACCGGCGCGGGCTTCCCGTTCTACGTGGGCGACATGGCCCGCCTCGTCCGCGCGCTGATCCAGTATTTCCTCGAAGAAGCCGGCGCCAACGGCTATACCGAGGTCCACGCCCCGCTGCTCGTCAACGCCGCCTCGGCCACCGCCACCGGCCAGCTGCCCGACAAGGAAGGGCAGATGTACCACGCGCAGACCGACGATTTCTATCTGATCCCGACGGCCGAGGTGCCGGTCACGAACTTCTTCCGCGACGAGATCCTCGACGAAGCCTCGCTCCCCGTGAAGCGCGTCGGCTACACGCCGTGCTTCCGTCGCGAAGCCGGCAGCTGGGGCGCGCACGTGCGCGGCCTGAACCGCCTGCACCAGTTCGACAAGGTCGAGCTCGTGAAGTGGACGCACCCGGACAAGTCCTTCGAGGAGCTCGAACTCCTGCGCGGCGACGCCGAGCGCCTGCTGCAGAAACTCGGGCTGCCTTATCGCGTGCTGCTGATCTGCGCGGGCGACATCGGCTTCTCGCATAGCAAGCAGTACGACCTCGAAGTCTGGGCCGGCGGCCAGAAGCGCTGGCTCGAGGTCTCGAGCTGCTCCAACTTCACGGACTTCCAGGCCCGTCGCGCGGGCATACGTTTCCGCCCCAAGGACGGGAAGCCCGAGTTCGTGCACACGCTCAACGGTTCCGGTCTCGGCCTGCCGCGCGTGCTCGCCGCCATCCTGGAGAACAACCTCCAGGCCGACGGCACCGTGCGCGTGCCCGAAGCGCTCCGCCGCTGGTACGGCAAGGAGACGCTTTCCTTCTGAGGACGGCTTTGGGTTGGCAGGGAGGCGACCGCCGCTAGCCTGACCTCGTGCCGATGAGCCTGCCCAGCCCCGAGGACCTGCGCGCGGCCGCCATGCGGCTGCCGCGCCTGCCGTCCGCGCCGGCTTCGGCCGGCCCGGTCGCCGTCGCGGTCTCCGGCGGCGCGGACTCCATCTACCTGCTCTGCGCGCTCTGGGCCGACGGATCCCTCCGGTCGCGTCTGCGCGTCCTGCATTTCGACCATCGCGTGCGCGGCGAGGCTTCCGCGGAGGACGCGCGTTTCGTCGCCGCGTTCTGCGCCGCCTTGGGCGTGCCGTGCGCGTGCGCGGCGCGGGCAGGGGAGGGCGCCGCGACGGAGGCGGAACTGCGCGCCGCGCGCGATGCTTTCTTCGCCGCGCAGCGCGCGGCCCTCGGTCACGAATGGCTGTGCACCGCGCACCATCTCGACGATGTCGCCGAGAACGTCCTGCTCCGCCTCGCCCGCGGCGCCGGCCTGGCCGGTCTGGCCGCTCCGCGCGTCATCCAGGCCTTCCGCGACGGGCATCGTCGCTGGCGTCCGCTGATCGCGGCCGGCGTCACCAAGGCCGGCCTTCTCGCCGCCTTGCGCGCCGCCGGCATTCCTTGGCGGGAAGACGCGACGAACGCCTTGCCGGTCGCCGCGCGCAATCGCGTCCGCGCGTGGCTCGCCCAAGGCGGCGAGGCCGCCTTGGGCCCCGGTTACGCCGAAGGATTCGCGCGCTCCGCCCGGATCCTCGGCGACGCCCAGTCCGCCTTGGCCGCGTGGGCGGCGGAGCTCGGCTGCGTCGTCGACGCCGCCGGACGGTTGCCGGTGGGTCCGCTCAAGGCGAAGCCCGAGGCTTTGATCCAGGAGTGCCTCCGCGGCTTCCTTTATCATCACGGCGTCGGCGAGCCCCGCGCCGAATCGCTGCAGCCGCTGTCGGCGGCGATCCGGACCGGCGTCGACGCGCAGTCGGTCGTACGCGGCCGGGTCGTCCGCGTGAAGGACGCCGTGCTGACGTTGCCCGGCGAGCCGTCGCCTCCCTTCGGTCCCCGCGTGCGTCCGCTGTCGCCCGGCGTGCCCGACGAGGAGTGCGGGTTGCTCGCCGAATATGTCGATGTCGACGCGGCGCTCTGGGCAATCTTGTCCCGCGGGGACATTTCGCCCGCGCGCTCGGCCTATCTGCTTGTCCCGTCCGGGCCGCTGGCCTGGCGCGGGCGGATCGAAGGCGACCGGTTCCAGCCCTTGGGCGCGCCAGGCTCCGCCAAGCTTTCCGATCTCCTCATCAATCGCAAAATCCCCGCGGAAACAAGGGAGGCCTTGCCCGTCGTCCTTGGCGGACAGGACATCCTCTGGGTGCCGGGTCTGCCTCCGGCGGAAGCGATGAGGTTGTCCGGCCCCGCACGGGGGGCTCTCCGTTTGACTTGGCTTGGCCCCTGCTTAGATTGAAACACCGCCCATGAGTCAAAACGACCAGCCGAATGATAATAAAAACGGACCGCGCCTGAACGCCAAGCCGGTCTTCGTCTGGCTGCTGCTCATGGTCGCCATCATCGCGCTGTTCAACATCCCCGGCGCGGATTCCCGCAACGCCGTCCAGACGCTGAACGTCTCCCAGGTGCTCGCCTACGCCCAGGAGAAGAAGATCAAGAACCTCACCCTCCAGCCCAACCCGACCTCCGGCTCGGAGAGCTGGGTGCGCGTTTCCGGCGAGCTCGAGGTCGCCGGGGCCGAAGCCGGCGAAAAGGCCCGTTTCATCGCCGATGGCCGCCTGACCGAGAAGGAATTCGAGCAGCTGCGCGCCTCGGTCGCCCGCGACGCCTTCAAGGAGATCCCGGCCCAGACCGGCTGGACGATGTTCCTCTACAACGTGCTCCCCACCTTGCTCGTCTCGGGCGTGGTGTTGTTCATGATGTATCGCTTCCTGAAGAACGCCAACCGCGGCGCGATGCAGTTCGCCAAGTCCCGGGCCCGCCTGAATTCCACCGACAAGGAGACGACGACCTTCAAGGACGTCGCGGGCTGCGACGAGGCGAAGGAAGAGGTGAAGGAGATCGTCGAGTTCCTGAAAGACCCCAAGCGCTTCACCAAGATCGGCGCCAGCATCCCCAAGGGCGTGCTGATGGTCGGGCCTCCCGGCACCGGCAAGACGCTCCTCGCCCGGGCCGTGGCCGGCGAGGCGGGCGTCCCTTTCCTCAGCATCAGCGGCTCGGACTTCGTGGAGATGTTCGTCGGCGTCGGCGCCGCCCGCGTCCGCGACACCTTCGAGCAGGCCCGCAAGCTCGCCCCTTGCATCATCTTCATCGATGAGATCGACGCCGTCGGCCGTCAGCGCGGCGCCGGCGTCGGCGGCGGCAACGACGAGCGCGAGCAGACGTTGAATTCCCTGCTCGTCGAGATGGACGGCTTCGACGGCCAGGCGGGCGTGATCGTCATCGCCGCCACCAACCGCTCCGACGTGCTGGACGCGGCCCTGCTCCGTCCCGGCCGTTTCGACCGCCAGGTCTTCGTCGACCTGCCCGACCTGCGCGGCCGCGAGGCCGTCCTCGCCGTGCACGCCAAGCGCTTCCAGCTCGCCCCTTCGGTGGACCTCCAGCGCGTCGCCCGCATCACGACGGGCATGTCCGGCGCCGACCTCGCCAATCTCCTCAACGAAGGCGCCCTGCATGCCGGCCGTCGCGGCCGCGACAAGGTGGAGATGATCGACGTCGAAGAAGCCCGCGACAAGATCGCCTACGGACGCGAGCGGAAGAGGGTCATGGACCCCGCCGACCTCCGCAACACCGCCTACCACGAGGCCGGCCACGCCGTCGTGCAGGCGCTCATCGACGACGGCGCGCTGCCGCTCCACAAGGTCACCATCGTCCCGCGCGGACGGGCCCTGGGCATGGCGATGCTGATGCCCACCAAGGAGATCCTGGGTTACTCCCGCCAGCGTCTCCTCGACTACATCTGCATGGCGATGGCGGGCCGCGTCGGCGAGAAGGTCATCTCGGGGGAGATCTCCAACGGCGCTTCGAGCGACATCAAGCAGGCCACGCGTTTCGCCCGCCAGATGGTCTGCGACTGGGGCATGAGCGACCTCGGCCCCATCGCCTTCGGGGAGAATTCCGACACGGTGTTCCTCGGCCGCGAGATCTCGCGCACCCAGAACCACAGCGACGCGACCGCCCGACGCATCGACGAGGCCATCTCGACGATCGTCCAGGAGCAGTACGCCCGCGCCGAGAAGCTGATCGCCGAGCATGCCGACGCGCATCGCAAGATCGCCGAAGCGCTCCTGCTGCACGAGACGCTCGACGGCGTCCATGTCATGGAGATCCTCAAGACGGGCGCCATCCAGTCTCCTCTGCCCGGAGCGACCGCCGCGGTCGCGGCAGCCCCGGCCGCTCCGACCGCCGAGCCGGCCGCCGAAGCGGGGCCCGACCTGCAGTCCTCCCCGACCCCCGCTTGAGGTTTGCCCTCCAAGGGCGGGCGGGGTAGGGTGTGCCATGGTCATCGGACTCACGGGGGGCATCGGGTGCGGCAAGTCGACCGCCGCGGCGGCTTTCGCGGAGTCAGGCTTTCACGTCGTCGATAGCGACGCGCTCGCCCGTCAGGTCTTGGCCGCGCCTGGTTCGATCAAGGCGTTGGTCGATCGGTGGGGCTCGTCCGCCTTGGCTGCCGACGGCTTGCCGGACCGTCGCTGGATCGCGGCCAAGGTTTTC
>JBDLWC010000132.1:0-12630 GCA_039804485.1 Verrucomicrobiota bacterium | reverse complement strand
GAGGGCCGTCCAGACGGCCTTCGCGTCGAGTCCCGAAGCCCGGCGAGCCTGCAGGAACCCACGGAAGAGGGCGACCTCCTCGGGGGAGGGCGGACGGGTGACGCAACGGCGCAGGATGAACGTGATCCGGGCGTCGTCGTTCTCAGGCAACGCCTGGGCGGCCTTGCCGAGCGCCGCGGCCGCTTCCATGAACATGGCGTCGTTGAGCAGCGTGAGCGCCTGCAGGGGGCTGTTGGAGACGTCGCGGCGGGCGACGCAGGCTTCGCCGGTGGGGGCGTCGAAGGTCGTGGCCATGGCGAAGGGCGCGGTCCGCTTGATGAAGGTGTACAGCGACCGGCGGTAGCGGTCCTCGCCTTCGCTCGGCTTCCACTGGATCTGGCCGTAGGTGCCTTCGCTCGTGACGCTGGCCGGCTGCGGCGGGTACACGCCCGGACCGCCCATCTTGAACGAGATCAGGCCGGCGGCGAGGAGCGAGGAGTCGCGGATGACCTCGGCGTCGAGGCGGAAGCGGCTGCCGCGGGCGAGCCAGAGGTTCTCCCGGTCCTTTTCGAGGAGCTGAGGGGTGACCCGCGACGACTGGCGATAGGTCCCGCTGGTGACGATGAGGCGATGGAGCTTCTTGACCGACCAGCCGGTGCGCTGGAACTCGACCGCCAGCCAGTCGAGCAGCTCGGGGTGGGTCGGCGCTTCGCTCTGGTAGCCGAAGTCTTCCAGGGTGGTCACGAAGCCGCGGCCGAAGAAGGCCTGCCACTGACGGTTCACGGCGACCCGCGCGGTGAGCGGGTTCTCGGGCGCGAAGAGCCAGCGCGCGAAACTGAGGCGGTTCGCCGGCGCGTCCTTGGGCAGGCCGGGGAGGAAGGCCGGGACGCCGGGCTTCACTTCCTGGCGGGGGCTCATGTATTCGCCGCGGTGGTGCAGGAAGGTCGGACGGGGATTGCTGGCGGGGCGCTCGCGCATGACCAGCGTGGCCTGTCCCCGCGGGATGCGCTTGCGCAAGGAATCGAGGGCTTTGGCGTGGGTGGCGACTTCGGGCGAGGTCTCGAGGAAGCGCTTACGCAGGACGGCCCGGTCTTTCGGGACGGCTCCGGCGAGCATGGCCTCGACTTCGGCCGGGTGCCCGGTCGCGGTGGCTCCCTGGGCGGTGGTCACGGAGATCCGGAAGTGCCCGAGCGAACAGGAGAAGTGTTTCTCGAAGAGCATCTTGAGCGTCCAGCCTTCGGGCAGGTCGGTGGGCTGGGCGAAACGGAACACGGCCGCTTCGCGCCGGCGATAGCCGCCGTCGACCTGCCAGCCGCTCGACATCTCTCCGTCCAAGGCGGCCTTGGCGCTGTTCTTGGTGGCGGCGGCGTCGGCGAATTTCAGGTGCTTCGTTCCCTGCCACGCCTGGATCTCGCTGAGGAAGAATCCGCCGAGCGGGCCTTCGTAGCTGGTCAGGCCGGGGCCGTCGTTGGGCAGCGAGGGATGGTCGGCGACTTCGAGCCGGATGGCGGTGACGCCGCGTAGGGCGCGGTTGAAAGTAAGGTCGTAGACGTCGCTCTTGGTGCTGTCCCCTCCGGCCAGGATGAAACCGTCGGGCTGGACCTCGAGCTTGGGCATCGTGGTCTTGAGCGTGCCGGGCCGGACGATCTCCCACTTGGCCGACCGCTTGGCTTCCGCCCCGATCCACGCGTCAAGCTTGGCTTCCAGCGCGGCGGCGCCGCCGGGGAATTTGCCGGCCAGGGCGGCCTCGGCCTGGGCGACCTTGCGCGTATGCTCGGCCTGCAGCTCGGCCAGATTGGCCGGGGGGATATGATAGGTGGGCTCGTCGGCGTTGTTGAGCAGCGCCATGACGCCGAAGTAGTCGGTGTGCAGGATGGGGTCGTACTTGTGCGTATGGCACTGGGCGCAGTTCATGGTCAGGCCCATCCAGGCGGCGCCGGTGGCCCCGACGCGGTCGACCATGGAGTAGAAGCGGTATTCGTTCGGATCGATGCCGCCCTCCTCGTTGAGCATGGTGTTGCGGTGGAAGCCGGTGGCCACGAGGTCTTCGGGCGTGGCGCCGGGCAGGAGGTCGCCCGCGAGCTGCTTGATGCCGAACTGGTCGTAGGGGAGGTCGGCGTTCAGCGCCTTGACCACCCAGTCGCGGTAAGGCCAGATCGTGCGCGGGCGGTCCTTCTCGAAACCGTTGGTGTCGGCGTAACGCGCGAGGTCGAGCCAGCGCCGCGCCCAGCGCTCGCCGTAACGCGGGGAAGCCAGCAGGCGGTCCACGAGCTTTTCGTAGGCGTCCGGGGAAGTGTCGCGCACGAACGCGTCGGCTTCTTCGGGCGTGGGCGGGACGCCGGTGAGGTCCAGGGTGACGCGTCGGACGAGCGAGTAGCGGTCGGCTTCAGGCGAGGGCTGCAGGCCGAGCTGGTCGAGGCGCGCGCGCACGAACGCGTCGACGGGGTGGAGGTCTTTCCGCGGGAGCGGAGCCTGCTTGGGCGCCGAGAAGGCCCAGTGAGGTTGGTAGACGCCGCCCTCCGCGACCCAGGCGCGCAGGATGGCTTTGTCCTTGGCCGACATGGGCTTCTTGCTCTCGGGCGGAGGCATGATGTCCTCGTCGTCGGTCGAGAAGATGCGCTTGATGATCTCGCTCTCGTCGGGCTTGCCCGGGACGATCGCGATCTCGCCCGACTTGCCTTTGCCATGCGCGGACGCAGGGAGGTCGAGGCGCAGCTTCGCTTTCCGGGAATGCTCGTCCATGCCATGGCATGCGAAGCAGTGCTGGGCCAGGATCGGACGGACCTCGCGGTTGAAATCCACGGCCGAGGCTTCGATGCTGGTCGCAGCGATCAGTACGGAGAGGATTCGGAAAGTGGGCATGATGAAAGGGGCTTGCATGGAGACAACGGGCGGGTCCGCAGGTTTCGAGGCTGAATCCGATTTACCCTAGGGATATAAGGTTCCGGTTCAGGGGTTTTTAGCCAGCCAAGGAAGCGTTTCTAAGCCGATTTTTTCACGGGCCGCGAGGCCCTGCCGACCCCGGCCGTCAGGGGTGGGTCGGAGTCCCGGCCTAGCGGCCGGACTTAGGGGCGCCCTGCCAGAGCCATTCGAGGGCCGAGGGCAGGATCTGGGCGCGGGCGTTGCCGATGCCGTGGCCGGAGTTCTGACAGAAGTAATACTGATAGGGGTAGCCTTTTTCCTTCAGGACCTTCGCCATGCGGTGGTTGGCTTCGACCCAGTCATGCATGCCGTCGCGCATGGCGTTGGGGTTGAAGTTGTCGCGATCGCCGACCGCCAGATAGAGCCGGATGGGCTTGCGCTCGCTCTGCGGGATGAGGGTCTGGTGGAATTCCCAGGCGCCGCCGGGCGTGGTGGGGTCGAAAGGCCACTGCTGGTTGACGAACGTACCGGAGAGGGTGAGCACGCGGCGGAACCATTCGGGGTGATACCAGGCCATGATCAGCGCGGCCGAACCGCCGGAGCTGACGCCCATGGTGGCGCGGAGTTCGGGATCGGTGGTCAGCCGCACACCGGCCTTTTTCTCCACGAGCGGGAGCACCTCGAGCTGGATATACTCGGCGAAGAGGCCCGACATGGTGTCATATTCCTTGCCGCGTTCGTGGCCCTGCGCGTCCCCGCCGCCGTTGGCGATCTGCACCATGACCAGCGCGGGGATGCGCTTCTGGGCGATCAGGTTGTCAAGGATGCGCGGCAGGGTCTGGTCGGGCTTGCCGAGGCCGGGACCGTCATGCGTGACGAGCAGCGGCGCGGCGGTGCCGGGGACATATTGGGCCGGGACGTAGACCGTGATGGTGCGCTGGTAGTCGATCGGGTGCGTCTTGACGATCAGGGTCTTGGGGTTGGCCGGATCAGGCACGCCCGATTCGGACCGGGCGATGCCGGGGTTGAAGCGCTGCGTGGTCTTGGAATCGATCTGGAACTGCATCACCTTGCCCTTCGGCACGTCCGCGATCGCCTTGGTCTCGGGGGCGGCGACGTAGTCCGGCCCGATGAGGTAATTGCCGTCGGCGAGGGTGGTCTTGCCGTCGAGCCGCACGAACGTCGGCGCGCCCGGCGCATCGTAGGCGCGGGTGGGCGGACCAGGCTTCTTCACGGCCTTCGGCGCCGGTTGGGCGGCCTTCGGGGTGTCGGCGGCGGTCAACACGCCGGCGGCGGTGAGCAGGAAGAGGGCGAGGAGGGGGCGCATAAGGTGGGGTAGGACGGAGGCCGTGGCCGGCTCCGGGTCGATGGGGTATGAATGGAGACACCCTGGTCGGCCGAGGGTTCCCTTGAATGCTGCCGAGGCGCCGAAGGACGGCTCAGCTCAGCTTGAGCACGCCGTTGCTGTCGCCGAACTTGTCCTTCTTGACGCCCATGCGCTGGAGGAGGGCCATGTGCAGGTTGCACATGGGGGTCTTCTTCGGCGAGATGATGCGACGTCCCGAACGGATGGTGCCGGCGCCGCCGCCCGCCAGGATCAGCGGCAGGTCGTCGATGTCGTGCTTGTTGCCGTCGCGGATGGAGCAGCCGAAGAGGAGCTGGCTGTTCTCGAGGACGTTCGATTCGCCTTCCTTCAGGGACTGGAGGCGCTCGCAGAAGCCCGCGAACTGGGCGACGTTCCACTCGATGACCTTGGTGTACTGCGCGATGTTCGCGGGGTCGTTGTGGTGGTGGGAAAGGCCGTGCCAGATGTTGTTCACGCCGTCCAGGAATTCGAAGCGGCGAGTGGACTGGGCGTCCCCGATCATGAAGGTGCTGATGCGCGTGGAGTCCGACCAATAGGCCAGGGCGAGGATGTCCAGCATCTGGCGGACATGTTCGCGTACGTCCGGCGGGATGCCCGGACCGGGGCGGGGGAGGTCGAACCGTCCCTGGTTGATCCAGCGCTTCTGCGGCTTGAGCGAGTTCTCGATGCGTTTCTCGACCGCGCGGACCGACTCCATGTACTCGTCGAGCTTCACCTTGTCGGCCGAGCTGATCTTGCCCTTGAGCAGCCAGACATCCTCGCTGACGGCGTCGAGGACGCTGAGGTCGTCGCGCTGCAGGGCGTTGGTCACCGCCGCTTGGTTGGGGTTGAAGCCGGAGACGACCGGAGCCGCCGAGGCGGTGCGGAACAACCGGTCGAAGGCGAGCTGCGGGACGATCTCCTTCGGCACCGGGGTGTGCGGATCGCGCCAGGCGAGGTGCGATCCGTAGAGCATGGCGAAACCGCCGCCCGCGTTGTCGACGCCGGAGCGCGTGGGTTCGAGTCCGAGCTCGAAGCTCGGCAGGGGGGTGCGGTTGCCGATCTCCGCGGCCATGACCTGGTCGGCGGAAACCCCGCCGACGTCGATGTCGCTGCCGGCGTTGCGCTTGACGAAGCCGCCGTGCAGCCAGGCGGGCACCTTCGGCCAGTGTCCGTTGCGCCCGGCGGTCCGCTGGTTGGTGAGGTTCTCGAGGACGATCAGTTTGTCGCGGACGTTCTTGAAGGGGGCCAGCGTGGGCGAGAGCTGATACTTCTCGTCGTTGCCTTCGGGGCGCCAGCGCTTTTCGTTCACGCCGTTGGGCATGAAGAAGTAGCCGGTCCGGAGCGGAGGCTTGGCGAGCCGTTGGTCGGCCTTGGCCAGGGGCGTCATCGCTTCCATCAGGGGCAGAGCCATGGCGGCGCCGCAGCCGCGGAGCATGGTACGTCTGGAGATGGGGCGGAACATGGGGACGACGTCTACAGGGTTAAATCAAGCGCCGAGGGCAAGAAAGGCAAATCGTGGGTCAAGGACTCGGCTTATTTCGCCTCTTTTTCCGCTTTGGCCGGCTTCTTGGCGGGCACGGTGACGAGGGTGAGCTCGTTCCGATTGCGGAAGGGCGTGCTCAGGATGATCTCGCGGAGCAAGGTCTGCGCCTTGTAGTCCCCGGCTTCCAGGCGATCGACGATGCCTTCGATGGTGCCGTCGTCGCGGTCGACGAGGCTGCGGCCGAGGGAATAGCCGAGCAGCTTGGAAGTCATCTGCCGGGCGAAGTCCCGCTTCCGGGTCAGGAGCAGGGCCTTGAACGCGTCGAGGTCGCGGAAGCTCTGGCCGGAGGCGGTGACGCCCGAGGCGCTGATCGGCTTGCCTTTCTCGTCGACGTCGCGCCAGCGGCCGACGCGGTCGAAGTGCTCCATCGAGAAGCCGATGGGGTCGATGACGTTGTGGCAGGAGGCGCAGGTGGCGTCGGCCCGGTGGATCTCGAGTTTCTCGCGGATGGAGAAGGCGCTCGCCTTCTTCTTGCCGCTCTTGGCGTCCTCGAGCGGCGGGATGTTGGCGGGCGGCGCCGGCACCGGCGTGCCCATCAGCGTGGTGAGCACCCAGGCGCCGCGGAGGACGGGGCTGGTGCGCATGCCGGGCGAGGTCGCCATCTGCACGGCGCCCAGGCCGAGCACGCCGCCGCGATGGCTGTCCTTGAGGGTGACTTTGCGCAGGGCCTTCCCCTTCACGCCGGGGACGCCGTAATATTCGGCGAGCCGTTCGTTGATGAAGCTGTAGTCGGCGGAGATCAGTTCGAGCAGGCTGCGGTCGTCCCGGAGCAGATGGTTCATCAGCGCGATGGCCTCCTTGCGCATGTCCGCCCCGATCTCCTTGGAGTAGATGTCCTTGGAGTCCGGCGCTTCCGGGGAGAGCGGGACGGTGTCGCCGACGGCTTTCGTGCCGAGCCATTGCTCGGTGAAGTTCTGGATGAAGGAGTCGGCCTTGGGGTCCGCGAGCAGGCGCTTGAGCTGCGCGCCGAGGGTCGCCGGGTTGTTCAGCTTGCCGGCGTCGGCGAGCGCGTTGAGCTCGGCGTCAGGCGTGCTGTTCCAGAGGAAGTACGAAAGGCGCACGGCCAGCTCGTGGTCGGTGAGGGGTCGGACGCCCGGCTGCAGGTGGTCCTGTTCGGCGCGGAACAGGAAGCGCGGCGACGCGAGGATGCCGCGCAACGCCAGCTTCATGGAGGTCTCGAAGTTCTCCCCGCGCGCCGCCGAGCGATCGAACAAGGCCAGGTTCTTGCCGACGTCTTTCTCGGTGACGGGCATGCGGTAGGCGAGGCGGGCGAACTTCTGCAGCAGCGTCGAGGCCGCGGCGCGGCGCTCCGCCGGCGTCTTGTCCGCGAGCGAGGCGCTGCTGGAAGAACCAAGCAGGCGACGATGGGCTTCCCGTCTCTCCGGGGTGGCGGCCTTGGGCTTGTCGGCGAGTTCGATGCCGGCGAGCGTGGCGGCGCCGCTTTCGGCGACGAAGGTCAGGCGATGCGAGCCACGGAAGAACTGGAGCTGGATCTCGAAGGCCTTCTCGCCGCCCGCCGGCACGACGAACGACTGCGCGGCGATCCCGTCCACCTTGAGCAGGAGCTTGGCTTCCGCCTCGCCGACGCGGGCGGCCTTGAGGGTCAGCAGGTGCGGGGCCGTCATGGTGACGGGGAAGAAGACCGAGGCTTCCTGGCCGGCTTTCAGGAGATTCGACTTGGGGGCGTCCGGGGTGGGCTCGAAGTCGGCCGAGGTGAACTTCCGGCGCGTCTCAGGGACGATGATCGCTTCGTCCACGATCGCTTCGGCGGCGTCAAGGTAGCGCTCCATCAGGATGACGGGCAGGTACAGGGTCTCGCCGTTGTTGTCGAAACCCTCCCCGCCGCCGCCGTCCGAGGGGAAGGTCTTCGAGAACTTCATCTGCAGGCCGAGAAGGTCGCGGATGGTGTTGTCGTATTCGAGGCGGTTGAGCCGGCGGGCGGTGACGGTCCCCGCATACGGGCCCATCTCGCTGGCGGTGGCCCGGAGGACGCGTTCCAGCCAGTCCGCGACCTGCCGGCGCTCGGCCTCGCTGGGCTGGTCCTCCTTGGGCGGGGGCATGGTGCGGTTGCGCAGCTGGTCGACGGCGCTCCGGAGGTTGCCCCGCTGGGTGTGGAGCTGGCTGAGGTCCTTGATCTTCAGGAAATCGACCTCCTTGCCTTCCTTGTGGCACTCGAGGCAGTACATCGACAGCAGCGGCCGGATGTCGGACTTGAAGAACGCCGCGTCCTTGGGGTCGACCGCCTCCGCCTGCGCGGCTCCGCCCAGGATCAGGGCGGTGAGGAGGATGAGGCGGGCGGACATGGCGGGAGCAGGAGTCAGAGGGGGGAGTGAATAGGACAACCGACGGAGGTAAAGGTTCGCGGGAGGATTGCCCGGGTCAGGATTCCCCGCGCCTCGGCTTACATCGAGGGTCGATTCCGCCTTGCTCCCTGCCGGAGTCAAGGGTCAGCCGACGATGAGCCAGACGGCCGCCAAGGCGGTCAGCCAGGCCAAGGCGGCTTCGAACGCGTCCTGCGGCATGCGCCGCAGGAGTTGCCACCCGAGGACGATCCCCGCCACGACGCCCGGCAGCAGGACGAGGTTCGTCATGAGCGAGGGGCCGGTGACGAGCCCGAGGTTGCCGCTGAACGGAAGCTTGAAGAGGTTGATGAAAAGGAAGAAGCGGCAGAAGACCCCGAGGTGCTCTTTTTTCTCCAGGCGCTGGGCGAGCAGGTAGACGGTCATGACGGGCCCGGCGGCGTTCGCGAGCATGGTCGCGGTCCCGGCGATCCCGCCCATGCCCCAGGTGAACGTGCGGTGCCGGGTCAGCGCGAGGAGCTGTTCGCGCCTCCGCCTGAGCACGACGTTGAACGCCAGCAGCGCGAGGATGAGGACGCCGATGACGACCCGGGCGGAGTTGTTGTCGACGCGGTCGAGCAGGAACCACCCGGCGAAGACGCCGACGACCGCGGCCGGGATCATGGGGAGGATCTGCCGCCAGCTGCCGCCCTGGCGGTTCAGGAGATAGCCCATGAGATCGGCGACGATGAGCAGGGGCAGGACGATCCCGACCGAAGGCTTGGCGCCGAAGATCTTCGCCATGAGCACGACGTTGAGCGTGGCGGTGCCGGCGAGGCCGGACTTGGAGAGCCCGATGCACATGGCCCCGAGCAAGGCCAGCGCCAGGATCGGTCCCGACGCGGGGAGGAGGGTATGCTCGCTGAGCCAGTTCATCGGTGGGATTGCCGCGGGACGATGGGCAAGGACGGCCTCGCCGCCACTTCATTGTGAGGCGAAGGCCGGCGTGGCTCCGGCCCGCCCGCTTATTTCTGGGTGAAGACGAACACGCCGTGCTTGTTCGCGACGACGATGTCGGGCTTGGCGTCCTGGTTCACCTTGCCGACGAAGAACTGGGTGCCGACGCCGCTGTCGGCGTCGATGCGCCGCGGGAGGAAAGTGGCTCCGCCCCGGCCGTCGCGGCTGAGTTCGAACCACGCGAGCACGGGCTCGGCGCCGGGGTCTTCGTCGCCCTTGGTGCCGTGGGCCCAACGGCGCTTGCCGCAGACGATGTCGGGCAGGCCGTCGCCGTTGAGGTCCTGCAGCTCGACCGCGTGGATCTGGCTGAAGCCCTTGCCGCCGGCGTTGGCTTCCTTGGTCTGGCCGAGGATGACGTGCTCCTTGAAGGAGCCGTCGGCGGCCTGCTCGAACCACGAGAGGCCGTAGCCATGGGCTTTGATGCTGGTGATGACGTCGTTCCGGCCGTCCTGATTGACGTCGTGGACATGCATCTGCGCGCCGCCCTGGCCGAAGCGGGCGGGATGGAATTTCCAATCGGAGTCCTTCGAGGTGTCGGCGGGCTGCTCGTACCAGCCTTCGGCTTCGAGGATGTCCATGCGGCCGTCGCCGTTCACGTCACCGGCGCCGTAGCCGTGCGTGTATTTGAAGATCTTCTTGTCGTTGGCCTTGTTCTTCGGGGTGATCGGACGGAAACGCGCCTTGCCGAACGGGTTCTTCCAGTCGATCTCGGCGTAGCCGAACTGTCCGCCGTGTCGCCCGCCGTCGCGCTTGGGGTCCTTCACGCGGTCGCTGCTGTGGCACAGCAGCTCGGGTTTGCCGTCGCCATTGAGGTCGACGAGCTGAGGGGATTCGCCGTCGGCGACATCGAAGATGACATGGGCCTTCCAAGGGCCGCCTTGGCCTTGCGGGTTCTCGTAGACGAGCGCGGGGTCGCCGGGAAATCCGAACACGAGGATGTCCGGCCAGCCGTCGGCGTTGAAATCGTAGGCGAAGGAGACGAAGGCGTCGGCGTAACCGGTGGCCGGGTTGAAAGGCGTCTTGTTCAGGCCGGAGGCATGGACGGGCTCGGCCGCATAGGCGGTGCGCTGCTTGAAATCAGGTCCCTTCCAGATCTGCCACCCGGCGGCGACGTCGACCTGGCCGTCCCGGTCGAAGTCGGCGACCGCGCACCCCTCGGCGACGAAGTCCTTGGTCAGGGTCCGCTTGTCGAAGACCGGTTCGGCGGCGAGGCATCGGCCGAGGGTCGCGGCGAGGAGGAGCGGGACGAGGGAACGCATGGGGCAGGATTCAGACAACGCTCGTGCCCGAGGGTTGCGGGAAACTTATGTCCGACCGGACCGCGCCGGCTTATTCCAGCCGCCCGAACAGGATGCGCTCCTGGCGGCCGGCTTCGCCCTGGGTGACGCTGAACCAGACCGCTCCGTTGCTTGCCACGAAGGCGGGAGACTGGAACGATTGCGCGGTCTCGAAGCGGTATTTGCGCTCCCAGTTCCGGCCGTCCTTGGAGACGTCGATATTGAAGAGGCTGCGGCTGACGCCGTCGGTCTTGGCGCGTTCCTGCCAGCCTGCGTAGCGGACCCCGCCGAACTCGAAGCAGACCAGCGCGGCCTCGGTGTCCGTCTTGACGATGTCCGGCTGGCCGGCGGCGAATTCCGCCTGCCACGGAAGAGGCACGCCGTCGTCCTTTTCGGTCCGCGCCGGCTGGCGGTGGACGGCGTCGGCGAAGGTCAGCGCGCCGAGGTCGAAGTCCCGGTAATAGGCCTGCGACGGGCGCTTGCCCGGCTGTTCGCTGGCGAACCAGCAACGCAGGGTCTTCGGCCCGATCTGCTTGATGCGCGGCGCGACGCAGGCGCCCACGGGCAAGGTCTCGTTGGCGAAGGCCTGCTCGGAGCGGGCGACGGTCATCATGTCCAGCAGACGGTCGTTGCGCAGGTCGACGATGGAGAGCGCGGCGTAGACGAACGGGCGGGCGGCATCCGCCCCGGCTTCGCGTTCGTTGACGGCGGCGACGACGTAGGCGCGGTCGCCGACGATGACGAAGCGGGAATCGTGCGCGCCGCGGACCTCCGGCTCGGTGACCTTGAAAAGGCCCTGCAAGACCTGGTCGCCGGCGGCTTTGGCGTCCCAGCCGGCGGGCAGGATGACGCGTGCGGAGGTTGTGCCTTCTCGCGGGCGCGTGGAACACCCGGAGAGGAGGACGAGCAAGCCAAGGAGCAGCAGGCGGTTCATCGGCTAGGGGCGAGGGCGGGCGGGAGTTTCGGGAGATCGAGCACGACGTCCTGCGCCCGCAGTCGTTCGCGCAGTTTGGCGTAAGGGAGGTCCTGCACGCTCACGCCGTCGCGCCCGGCCAGCGCGGCCGCGATCCCGGCGCTTTGTCCGAGCGTCATCCAATTGGGTTCCCTCCGCAGGGAGCTGTAAGCGACGTGGGTCGCCGACAGCGCCACGGGCACGAGCAGGTTGACGCACTCGTCCGCGGCCGGGGTGATGGCGCGGTAAGGCACCTGGTAGGCGTGTCCGTGCGCCCGTCCGGGCATGCGCACGGGGAAGATGGCCCCTTCGTTCACGACGCCGTCCGGGAGGGCGACGCGGCGGCAGTCGTAGGCTTCGACCGGGAAGGAGCAGACGGCGACAGGGTCTTCCTTCGTGGGGTCGGCGAAGATGTCTTTCTCCGTCAGGGTGAGCCGGCCCGTCATGCGACGTCCTTCGCGGACATACAGCTGGGCGGGCCAATGCTGGGTGGCGGTGAATTCGTCGCGGCAGAGCCCGAGCGAGGACAGGGAGGCGCGGATCTTTTCCGGCACGGCCGGATCCGTCGTGAGGAAGCGGTAGAACTCCAAGGTGTATTGGCGGTGCTTCTCCCAGAGCGCGGCGCGCCCGGCCGTATCGGCGTCGCACCATGGCATGGCCTCGCCGAGAAGTTCCAGGGTGAACATCGCGCCGGCCGGGTGGTCGACGTCGAACTTGCCGCCGGGCAAGGGGCGTAGTTCCCAGGGGGACGGCGCATCCGGGTAGCGGGCGAAATAGCGGCGCACCAGCTCGAAGCGGGCCGGGTCATATTGCTTGGGCTCGGGGAAGGGGACGCGGTTCGCCGGATCCGCGGTCACGCAGAGGCGGAAGCCATAGGCCATGACGCTCCGTTCGCCTGCCTGGTCCTGGCCCGGAATGATGGAGCTGATGAGGGGCAGGGGGAAGCCTTTGGCGTCGAAGCCGTCGATGGCGAGTTTCGGCCGGGGGTATTGGCGCCCCGCCAGCGGCTCGTCGAACTCCCCGCGGCTTTCTCGTCCGATCCGCCAATACACGCCGGCTTTCGCCATGAGGTCGCCCTCGTAGGTCGCGTCGATGAACACGCGCGCGGCGTGCCGTCCGCCCGCGGTCGTGAGGAGCGTGATACGCGTCTCGTCTTTTTCCACGCCGGTGAGCGGCTGGCCGGTCACGACGACCACGCCCGCTTCCGTCAGCATGGCGCGGGTGACCCGGGCCGCCACCTGCGGTTCGTAGGTCCAGACGGCTTCATCGGCCGCGGTGACGTCGTAAGGAAGCTTCACGCCGCGGGCGGCGTAGTCGGCCGCGATGCGGCGATGCCACTCCGCGAACAGACCCCGCAGGGTGCTCCGGATCGC
>JBDLWC010000131.1:0-10449 GCA_039804485.1 Verrucomicrobiota bacterium | reverse complement strand
CATAGCCGAACGCTTGTACTGCTGGGTGAAGAAGCGGCCCAGGAACGAGCGCAGCCAATGGCGGATCTCCGCCTGGTCGTACTTGCCCGCGAAGGCATGCTCGGCGATCCAGAGCACTTTGGCCGGCCGGAACCCGAGGCGGATGACGTGGTAGAGGAAGAAGTCGTGGAGCTCGTAAGGGCCGACGAGCATCTCGGTCTGCTGGGCGATCTCTCCGTCGGAGCCGGGCGGAAGCAGTTCGGGGCTGACCGGCGTGGCCACGATGTCCTCGAGGATGGCGCGTTCCGGGCCGACGTGGCGGGCGTGGGCCGCCCAGGCCACGAGATGCTTCACGAGCGTCTTGGGCACGCCGATGTTCACGTGGTACATCGACATGTGGTCGGCGTTGAAGGTGCACCAGCCGAGGGCGGCTTCGGAGAGGTCGCCCGTGCCCACGACGAAGCCGTGGCTCTGGTTGGCGACGTCCATCAGGATCTGGGTCCGCTCGCGCGCCTGCGCGTTCTCGAAGGTCACGTCATGCTTGCCCGGCGGATGCTGGATGTCGCGCAGGTGGCGGTCGACGGCCTCGTTGATCGGGATCTCCCGGGCGGTCACCCCGAGCGTCTCCATCAGGCGCATCGCGTTGATGCGGGTGCGGGCCGAGGTCCCCGGGCCGGGCAGGGTCAGGCCGATGATGCCTTTGCGGTCGAGCCCGAGACGGTTGAAGGCCTCCAGCGTGACGAGCAGCGCGAGGGTGGAGTCGAGGCCGCCCGACACGCCGATGACGACGTGCTTCAGGCCGGTATGGCGCAGGCGGCGGGCGAGGCCCGTCGATTGGATCGCGAAGATCTCCTGGCAGTTCTCGTCGCGCCGATGCGGGTCGGAGGGAACGAAGGGGTGCTGGCTGAAGCGGCGGCGCAGCTTCGGGGTCTGGCCGACGGGGACGCCTAAGGCGAAGCCGATGACCCGCGGGCGGAGCGTCAGGGGCGCGCCGAAGAAGGTGCTGTTGCGCCGGCGTTCGGCGGCCAGGCGGTCGACGTCGACCTGCGAGACGAGGAGGGCGAGGTCGAAGCGGAAGCGTTCCGACTCCCCCAGGACGACGCCGTTCTCAGCGATCAGCCCGTGTCCGCTGTAGACGACGTCGGTGCTGGACTCGCCCGCGCCGGCCGCGGCGTAGATGTAGGCGGCGAGGCAGCGGGCGGACTGGGCCTTGACCAGGTCGCGGCGGTAAGCCGCCTTGGTCAGGAGTTCATCGCTGGCGGAGAGGTTGCAGAGCAGGGTGGCGCCGGCCAGGGCGAGGCCGCCGCTGGGCGGTTCGACGGCCCAGAGGTCCTCGCAGAGTTCGACCCCCATGACGCAGTCGGGCATGTCTTCCGCCCGGAAGAGCAGGTCGGCGCCGAAGGGGATCTTCCGGCCCAGGAGCTCGACTTCGGTGACGGGCGCCACCCGGGCGGAGGCGAACCACCGCTGTTCGTAGAACTCGCCGGTGTTCGGAAGATGGGTCTTGGGGACGATGCCCAGGGCCTGGCCGCGGGAAAGCACCACGGCCACGTTGAACAGCCTTCCGCTGACCTCCAGAGGCATCCCGACCAAGGCGGTGAGGCCAAGCCTCGCGGTGGCCTCCGCGACGGCTTCCAGGGCCTTCACGGCCCCTTGGAGGAGCGTCCGCTGGCCGAAGAGGTCGCCGCAGCTGTAGCCGGTCAGGCAGAGCTCGGGCAGGACGACGATTTCCACCCCCTCTTGGGCGGCTTTTTCAAGGGCTTGGATGATGAGGACCGCGTTCGCCGCAGGATCGCCGAGCCGGAGGGCCGGGGAGGCGGCCGCTACGGTCACGAAACCGTGCTGGTGGATGCGATTCGACATCAAAGGACTGTTATCGGTCATGTTCACCGTTGACCGATTGGGAGGCAACCCGAAAGGTCTGCCCACCCTGCTATCAAGGGGTCCTATGTCCGCCCAGCCGCTCAAAGAAGTCCGTATCTTTTCGCCCGCCACCGTGGCCAATGTCGCCTGCGGTTTCGACGTGCTCGGTTTCTGCATCGAAGCCCCGGGCGACGAGATCGTGGCCCGCTTTTCCGACACCCCCGGCCTGCGCATCACCAAGATCACCGGCGACGACGGCCGCCTGCCCCTCGATTCCAAGAAGAACACCGCCGGCGTCGCGGCGCACGCCTTGCTGCGCCACCTGGGCAAGAGCGACCTCGGCATCGAGATGGAGATCCACAAGAAGATGCCCTTCGGGAGCGGTCTCGGTTCGAGCGCGGCGAGCGCGGTCGGCGGGGCGTTCGTCGTCAACCGGCTCCTCGGCGAGCCGCTGACCCGTCGCCAGCTGCTGCCTTTCGTGGTCGCCGGCGAAGCCGCGGCCGACGGCGCGTGGCATGCCGACAACGTCGGCCCCTGCCTGCTCGGCGGCATCACGCTGATCCGTTCGAACGCCGAACTCGACGTCATGGACGTGCCGATCCCCGAACGCCTCTGGGCGGCGGTCGTGCATCCGGATATCGTCGTCCTCACCAAGGTCGCCCGCGAGATCATGCCGCGCCAGATCCAGCTCGAGACCTCCACGCAGCAGAGCGGCAACCTCGGCGGCCTGTTGTGCGGCTTCTTCAAGAGCGACTACGCCCTGATCGGCCGCTCCCTGCACGACCTCATCGCCGAGCCGCATCGGCACCGCCTGATCCCGGAGTTCTATCGCGCCAAGGCCGCGGCCATGGGCGCGGGCGCCCTCGGTTTCTCCATCTCCGGCGCCGGCCCCAGCGTCTTCGCGCTCTGCGAGGGCGAGGAGACGGCCCGCAAGGTCGCCGCCGCCGTCGCCGCCGTCTTCGCCTCGGTGCCGGTCAAGGCCACGCCTTACGTCTCCCGCATCAATCCCCAAGGTGTCCATGTCCTCGCCGAAGCCTGAGTTGGAATTCGTCTCCACCGCCGACCCGACCTGCCGCGGCTCGCTCCGCGACGTCCTCCTTTCGGCGATGCCCGCCAAAGGCGGGCTCTGGGTGCCGACGCGGATCCCGCAGTTCGAGCCCGGCTTCGTGGAGCGCCACCGCCACGCCTCCTACGCCGACCTGGCGGAGGCCGTGATCGCCCCTTATTTCGCCGACGTGCTTGGTCCCGCGGAGCTTCGCGGGCTCTGCCAGGAGGCCTTTGATTTCCCGGTCCCGCTCGTCCGGCCCGAGGGTTTCCAGGGTTCCTCGTCCGGGCGGATCGGCGTCCTCGAGCTTTTCCACGGCCCTTCCGCGGCCTTCAAGGATTTCGCCGTGCGCACCCTCGTGCGCGTCACCGCGCGCGTGCTCGGGAACGACTTCCCCCAGCTGACGGTGCTGGCCGCCACCTCGGGCGACACCGGCGCCGCCGTGACGGAAGCCTGCGCGGGCGTGCCCGGCGTCCGCGCCGTGGTCCTCTATCCCCGCGTCGGCGTCAGCGCCGTCCAGGAATCGCAGATCGCGCGGGCCCGTCCGGGGGTCGTCGCGTTGTCGGTCGACGGCACTTTCGACGACTGCCAGGCGATGGTGAAGCGCGCGTTGGCCGACGAATCGTTGCGTCGCCGTCGCCCCTTGCTGACGGCCAACTCCATCAATCCGGTCCGGCTGATCGCCCAGGTGCCGTTCGCTTTCCACGCCAAGCGCCTGGTCGCCCCGGGCAGCCGCATGGGCGTCGTCGTGCCCTCGGGCAACCTCGGCAATATCGGCGCCGTCCAGCTCGCCCGTCGGATGGGGCTCGACGTCGCCGCCTTGGTGGCCGCGACGAACGTCAACTCTCCGTTGCCGGAGCTCTTCGCCACCGGCGAGTATCGCCCGCGGCGAGCCACCCCTACGGCTTCGAACGCCATGGACATCGGCGATCCGAACAACCTCGCCCGCCTGCTGGCCTGGCGCGAGGGCGGTCCGGCCGTCTCCGCGGTCACGGTCGACGACCGGCAGACCCTCGATGCCATGCGCCGCGTGCGCGCGGCCGGCGGCTACGTCCTTTGTCCGCACTCCGCGGTCGGCTGGAAGGCGGCGGAAGACCTGCTGGCGACGCCGGAGGGCGCCCGTCTGGACGACGTGGTCGTCTTCGGCACGGCGCACCCGGCCAAGTTCCCGGACGTCCTGCAGGAAGCTTTCGGCGACGCCCAGGCCTCCCGCTTCCCCGGAGAGCTGCCGGCGCCGGCGCCTTTGCGGATCGGGCACGACTTCGAGGCCGTGCGCCGGGTCCTCGAGTCCGAGGCCGGCTTCTGACCGAGGGACAAAAAAACCGCCTTGCGGCGGTCGGAGTCTCGCGTCTGAAGGCGGCGTCTTACTCGCTGTCGGCCACCGCGAACGTCACGTTCGTGATGTTCGCCTTGGCGAGGACGTCGAGGACGTTGATCACGCGCTCGTAGCGGGCGTTCTCCTCGGCCTGCACCGTGATCAGCAGCTTGGTCTTGGACTGCTCGGCGGCCTGGCCCATCTGCTTCATCTGGTTGTAGAGGTTCTCCAGGAGCTTGTCTCCGGGCGGGCCGACCGGGTCTTCGTTGAGGGTCACTTCGCCGGCCTCGCTCACGCCGATGGTGACTTCGTCGGGCAGCTCGGTCTCCTTGGCGGTCTCGGCGTTGCCGGGCAGGGTGGTCTTCAGCTCATGTTCCACTTTGACCGCGCCGGCCATGACCATGAAGAAAAGCATGATCACGAAGACCACGTCGATCATCGGGGCGATCTGGAAGCCCGGGGCCGCGTCGGCGGATTCTTTGGTCTGCTTCATGGCTTATTCCTCGTGGTTGAGCCCGGAGAAGGCGATGTTGTCGATGCCGGCTTCGGCGCCCCATTCGAGGGCCCGGGAGATGTACTTGGCGTGGCAGTCCTTGTCGGCGCGGATGAGCAGGCGGTACTTCTCGTTGCTGCCCTTGCGGTCGGAGAGTTCCTTGGCGATGCCGTCCTTGTCGTTCGGGTCGAGCTCGCGGTCGTCGAGCTTGTACTTGGCCTGCCCGGTCGTCTTGTCCCAGGAGATGTTGATCAGGCCGGCGGCCGCCTTGTCGTCGCGCTTGATGCCGTTGGCGGCCACGGGCAGCGAGATGTTCTTGTCGACCTTGAGCACCTGCGAGGAGGTGATGGACATGAAGAAGATCAGGAGGACCAGGAGCACGTCGATCATCGGCGCGACCTGGAATTCCGGTTCTCCTTCTCCGCCTCCGCCTCCGCCTGCCATGGTTGTGGGACTGGGTTAAGGGGTTGCGAGGCTTACGACTGGGAGCCGGCCGAGGCGTTCCAGTCGGGCTTGGCGGCGTAGATCTCCTCGTCGCCCACCTTGCGGCCGGCGACTTCCTCGTACGGGAACGCGCGGAACAGGCCGGTCACGATCTCGGTGATGTCGTGGATGCCCTTGTTGATGCGGTTGGCGAGCAGGTAGTAGGCGATGAACGCGGGGATCGCGATGAAGAGGCCCGAGGCGGTCGCCACGAGCACTTCGCCGATGGCGCCGGAGAGCTTGGAGGGGTCGCCCACGCCGGAGGTGCCGAGGGTTTCGAACGCGCTCATCATGCCCGTCACCGTGCCGGTGAGGCCGATCATCGGGGTGCAGACGCCGATCACCGACAGATAGGAGGAGCGGCCCTTGAGCTCGCCCTGGATGCGGACGATCTCGGAGAGGATGGCCTCTTCGGTCATGGTCTTGCCATCCGGGGTGAAGGCGACGCCGGCGCGGACGACTTCGGCGACGGGGGAGCCGGCGGACTTGGCGTAGGCGTAGGCGCCGATGTAGTCGCCTTTCTTGAAGAGCTCACGCAGCTGCGTGACGTGCTCGGCGGGGTACATCTTGTTGGCGCTGGTCTTGATGAAGCCGTCGACCATGAACCACATCATGGCCACGGAGCAGAGGGTGATGGGGTACATGACCCAGCCGCCTTCGATGAAGAGATCGGCGAGGGTCTTGTGGTGGACGGCGGCGGCCGGAGCTTCCTGGGCCGAGGCGGTGAGGGTCAGCAAGCCGAGGAGGGCGGTGCCGAGGAGGGTCTTGCGGAGGGTCATCTTCATGATGAGGGGGTGGGGTGTGTTGATAGGTCGGGTTTTGGAAAGGGGCAAGGACTCACTTGGCGCCGTCGGCCTTCTCTTCATCGGCGCCGCTGGCCTTGACCGGCAGCACGCCTTCCGGAAGGGCGCCGCCCGCCGCCACCTTTTCCTGGTCGGCGATGGCTTTGGCGCGCTCCTCGGGGGGGAGCATCTTCTTGGCTTCCTCGGCTTCCTTGGAGACCGGGAAGGAGACGATGATGTCGTAAAGGTAGCGATGGGAGACGGCTTCCAGCTTCTGGTCGCGCATCGCGGGGCTGTCCATGCCGCGGAAGGCGCGGGCGGCGCCCAGCAGGGCCTTCGGGATGAACTCCGTCTCGGAGCCGTAGAACACCGGCACGCGGAGGTAGGTGTTCATGGCGGCCTCGTATTTGCGCGTGGCGAGGAGGGAGTTGGCCTTGACGATGTGCAGGCGGGCGTGGAGTTCGGCGCCGTCGACCTTCGTGAGCAGCTCCGAGGCCTCGCGGATGACCGCCTCATGTTCGCCCTTGCGGGCGCGCAGCATCAGGCGGGCGAGCTGGATCTGGGTGGCGACTTCGGGCTGCTTGGCGACTTCTTCCCGCTCGAAGGAATCCAGGAAGGCGGCGGTCGCCGTGTCGTTCTCCAGCCGGTCCAAGGCGTCGAGCTTGACCAGGGAGGCCTTGATCCACCACGAGCCTTTGACGGCCTTCATGGGTTCGAAGAGCTTCCGGACGGCCTCGACGTTGTCGAGGGCCTTGGCGGGCTCGCCGCGGGCGACGTTGTTCTGGGCTTCCGTGAGGCGGGCGGGCATGGGCCAGACGACCTCCGTGACCTCGGTCAGTTTCCGGGTGAGGGTCACCTCGAAGCCGCCTTCGTTCTTGGTCAGGTCGACCGAGCCTTTGACCTGGTTGATGATGCCTTTCTTGGGATCCACGACCGCCTTGGGCGGGATGGAATTGTCCATCTTGAAGGGGTCGTTGATCTCCCAGCGCTCGTTCTTGAAGACGAACGTCTGGGCCGAGGCCGCGTCGGCGACCAGCGTCAGGGCGGAGAGCAGGAGGAAGCGCATGGCGATCAGAGTCCGAGGAGGTAGGCTTTGGCTTGTTCCGCTTCGCGGGTGTCCTTGATGCGGTCTTTCTCCAGCATCTCCTTGAGGATGACCTTGGCGGCGTCTTTCTGGTTCAGCTTCGAGCCGAAGAGCTGGGCGGCGGCCAGATAGGAGCGGGCGGCCCAGACCTCGTATTTCTTCCAGGTCATGTAGCAGCGGCGGTAGTAGGCGATGGCTTCGTTGTAGCCTTTCTCGTCGGTCGCCTGGCGTTCGGCCATCAGGCCGAGCCAGTAGAGGGAGGCCGCGGTCTTCTCGCCGCGCCACTCCTTGGTCTTGGCGATCTCCTCGAACTCGGCCTTGGCCTTGGCGTAGTCCCGGGTCTCGGCGAGCGCGCGGGCGCGGGCGAAGCGCAGGTCGAGCTCCTTGGACATCAGGATGTTGTTCTCGATGGCCTCGTCGCACAGGGCGAGGGCCTCCTTGTATTTCTTCTCGCCCAGCCGGATCTCGGCGAGGCCGGCGAAGCCGTAGTCGGCGTATTCGGAGGAGCGGGCGTGCTCGAGGATGTAGGCGTAGAATTCGCCGGCCTTCTTCTTGTCCCCCTTGGCGAGCAGGCTGTCGCCGATGACCGCGAGGATCGTCGCGTTGAGCTCCTCGGCCTTGAAGTTGGCGGCGATCTTGGCGTAGTTCGCGGCGGTCTTCTCGGGTTCGCGGGTGAAGACGGCGAGCTGGCCGAGGGCGAAGTAGCCGCGGGCCTGGGCGACGAGGGAGTCGCGGTTCTCCTCGAGCTTGAGCAGCTTGCGGAGCTCGGTTTCGGCGTCCGCGCTGGTGTAGGCGCCCGGCTCGGGCTTGGCGCCCGGCTTCACGCGCTTGATCTTGCGGGCGAGTTTCTCGGCGAGGAAGACGATCAGCTTCTCGGTGCCCTCCTGCTTGCGGTCGTTGATGGAGTCCGCGACGGCGTCGGAGAGGATCGTGAGGGCGCGCAGCTTCTCCTTGGCGATGGATTCCTGGCGGCGGGCCTCGACCTTGGCCAGCTCGGCCTCGAGGTCGGCGGAGAGCTTCTTGACGGCTTCCTTGGCGACGTCGATCTCCGGCTTGGTCACGCCGTTCTTGCGCTCCAGCTGGTCGACGTTCTTGCGCGCGTCGGCCAGCCTGCCGCTGAAGTCCTTGCGGACCTTCTCGGCCTGCTGGGCGAACTCGGGCAGGTCGCCCATGCGTTCCGTCGAGCGGATGACCTCGTAGAGATAGGTCATGGCCTTGGGGTCGTTGCGGTCCCAGTTGAAGAGCTGCTGGAAGAGGTCGCGCATGCGCTTGTGCTCGCCGCGGCCGGGCATGAGCTTGCGGAGTTCTCCGAGGGCGAACTCGAGCGCCGCGGGGTTCGTGCGCGAGGTCTTCACCGCGGCCTCGTAGGCGTCGACGGCCTTGCCGGTCACGGCTTCCTTCTCGGCTTCGAGCTTTTCCTTGATCGCGACGAAACGGGCCTTCTCGGGCGTCCGCTGGTTGACGCGCACGTCGAGGTCGGCGGCCTTGACCTTCTTGTCGAGCTCGTCGGCGAGGCGCATGTTGGCGTCGCCGATCAGGGTGTGGACCTCGGGGATCTGGTTGACGACGTCCTCGTTCTTGCTGGCGCCGAAGTCGCTGAGCCAGGCTTCGCAGAGCCTGATCGTCGCGTCGATTTCGGGCGGGTTGACGCCGAACTTGACCAGCGCCTGACGGTAGCGGACATCGGGGATGAACTGGCCCTTGGGGAATTCCCGTTCATACCGGTCGAATTCCGCCTTGGTCTCCTTGTACTTGCCCTGGAAGAACGAGCAGAGCGCGTTCATGTACAGCGCCTGCTGGCGCATCTGCGAGCGGGAGTATTTGGACAGGAAAGCCTCGAGGGCCTTCTCGGCGGGGGCCCACTCGACCTGGGAGAAGAGGCAGGAGGCGATGCGGAAGTCGATCTCCTCGGCGATGTCGGGGCTGAGCGTCTTGACGTTCGTCTGCACCCACTTGTAGTGGGCGATGGCTTCGACGTACTCCTCGCGGTCCTGCGAGATCTCGCCGAGGATCAGGCCGATCGCGGAGACCGACTCGTCGTTGGGGAATTTCTGGATGAACTCCTTGCACTTGGCCTGGGCTTCGGCGTTCCGGCCGATGCGACGCAGCGCCGTGACATGGTAGTAGTAGGCGCCGGAGATGCGGCTGAAGCCCGGGTTGTTCTCGAAGATGTCGAGGAAGGCCACGTAGGCCTCCCAGGGGCGCTTCAGCTCGAGCAGGCAGAGGCCGATGCGGTAGGAGATGAAGGCGTCGTAGTCCTTGTTGGCGAGGAACTCGGTCTCGATCTTCTTGAGCTGCTCCGTCTCGGTCTGGAACCTGGCCTGGATCTCGGCCTGTTCCGGGCTGGGCTTCGGCGTCGCCTTCTTCATCGCCTCCAGCTCGTTCTCCCTCGATTCGATGGCGCGGGTGAAGGTCCGGGTGAGGCTCGCGCGGCGCAGCGTGCCTTGGTAGTTGTCGAGCGCCTGGCGGTAGAGGGCGGTCTTGGCGGCCTCGTCGCCGGCCGATTCGGCGGCCGCGAAGCGGGCGTCGCCGATCTCGAGGCGCTGGATGTTGGAGCGGACGACCTCGACGGGCGAGCCGTTGCTCTTGGCGTCGATCTCGCTCTTCAGCTGGGTCGCTTCCTTGGCGAGGCCGAGCTTGGCGTAGATCTCGACGAGGCGGTTGGCGGCCTCGCGTCGCTCCGGCGTGCCGATGCCGCCGGCGGTGGCCTGCTTGAGCAGCGAGATGGCCTGTCCGTAGGCGTTTTTCTTGGCGGCTTCCCCTTCGTTCTGGGCGCGGTCGACGATGATCTGGGCCGAAAGGGTGAAGGCGTTGACGCGGTCTTCGGGGCGCGCGAGGGCGTTGACGCGGATCTTCTCAAGCCGGCCGAGGGCGAGGTCCCACTTGCTCTGCTTGGAGAAGCACTCGATCAGGAGCAGCTCGGCGGTGCCGCGACGGTTGTCGTTGTCGTAGAAGTCTTCCGTGCCCTTCGGGTATTTTTCCAGGAAAGCCAGCAGTTCGACCTGCGCTTTCTCCCATTGCTTCAACGAGAAAAGACAGGCGGCCTTGCGGATGCTGAGCACGGCCTTGAGCTTGGGCTCGACGTCGCCGAGCTTGGCTTCGAGCTGCTCGAAGATCGAGAGGGCCGCCGCATACTTCTTCTCCTCGTAGGCCTTGTCGCCGGACTTATAGAGGAGCGACAGGGGGTCTTCCGGCTGCTTTTCCGCGGCCGGCGGCTTGGGCTGGGCCTTGAGCGTCCCGGTGACCGGGGTGATGGCGAGCAGGACGGCGAGCAGGGCTGCCTTGGCCAATTGGTAGGTACGGGACTCTTGGATAAGCATCGGATGAGGGGAGCGATTACTCCGCGTCGGGGTGTCGTCCCAATTTGCTCGTTTGGCCGAGCCCTGCCAAGCAATAAGCCCCCCT
>JBDLWC010000130.1:0-4325 GCA_039804485.1 Verrucomicrobiota bacterium | reverse complement strand
GCGGTCGCCGCGACGCCGACCGCTTACGCGCCGCTGGAATTCCGTCCCGGTTATGCGGTGAAGCGCCGCTATCCTTATTCAGTGGCATTCAAGGGAGCCGCGCCGCAGCTGCCTGCGACGGCTGAGCCGACGGGCAAGCCTCCCGGCGGCGCGCATCCCAACGGCGGAGGCTTCGTCGCAAAATCGGCCAAGGTCGACGCCACGGTCTTCGTGGCCCGTACCGCCCAGGTGCTGGACGAAGCCAAGGTCACCGGCAACGCCCGGATCTGCGGACAGGCGGTCGTCCGCCGCTCCGCCGAGGTCGGGGGCAATGCGGTGATCACGGGTTTCGCCCGGATCGACGACCGCGCCAAGGTGTCCGGCAACGCCCATGTCGGGGGCTACGCCTTCCTCGGTGGTCGCGCCGAGCTGACGGGTAATGCCCGCCTGCTTGAGTACGCGCGCGTCGACGGCGAAGGGGCGATCTCCGGAGACGTCATGGTCCGCGGCTTCGGCTGGGTGCATCTTCAGACGACCACCGAAATCACCGGGACGGCGATGTTCGGCGAGGACCTTGAAGTCCATTTCAAGAACTGCAAATCGCCGAAGTTCGACCGGGGTCTTTTCTACGGCTTCCTCGATGCCGCTCTGCTCGGCAAGTCGAAGGAGGTCGCTGACAATCGCGGTCTCTATGCTCATTGGAAGATGTCCGGAGCCCATGCCCCGGTCTTGCGCGACTTGGTGGCCGATGCGGACGGCACCGTCCACGTTGTCGCGCCGGCTTCGCCGACCGCCGCGTTCGGACGCGATGGCCAGACTGAATTCCTGCAGGCCGGGTCCGCCGGCATCGAAGTGGGCGGCCATGTGCTGGCTGCGCAAGACCTGGGCGTCGACCTGCTGGTCAGGCTGCCCGCTCATGCCCGAAATGTCGCCGAGGACGGCTGTGCCCTCCAGGCGCTCGGCGGCGGGCAGCAATTCGCTTTCGGTCCGCGCAAGGACGGTTCCTTGGAATTCCGCTTGGGCGAAGCCGGCTCGGCTTTCTCCTTGGTCGCGCCGGCCAAGCTGCCGGCCGACCGTTGGGTCCGCGTGTCCCTTGCGATCAAGCAGGGCGTCGCGTCGCTCCATGTCGATGGCGTCAAGGTGGCGGAGAAGCCGATGGACGGCCGAATCCTGGCCGATCTTTGGACCAAGGCCAATCTCCCTAACCCCGCCCAGACTCCCGTCTGCTTGCTAGGTCAGAAATTCCGCGGTCAGCTGGCCGAAGCGAAGATCACCCACACGGGCGAGCTACCGGGCTTCGCTCCCGCCGTCGGGGCCAGATGATCTCCACGGGCCGCTGAGGTCGCAGTTTCAGCGCTTGGCGCTCTGCACCGCCCGGGTCCACTCCTGCGCCATGAGCCGGTGGCCCGCGGCGGTCGGGTGAACACCGTCCCAGATCCAGAATTCCGAAGGGGCGCGGCGGCGGGCGTCTTCAAAGACCTTCGAGAAGTCGACCAGCGTGGCGTCGTGTTTCGCGGCAAGCTTGCGGACGATATCCGCGAGGGCGGCGACGCGTTCCTTCCGGTTCGGTGATTTGTCGAGCGCCGGTCCCGTGGTGCCCGTGAAAGGCAGGCAGAGGATCAGGCGGAGCTTCGGGTTGGCGGCGCGCGCGCTTTTCAGCAGCTCATCGTAGGTCTTTTCAAAGACCTCGGGCGTGACGCCTTTCGCGGCGTCATTGACCCCGATGAGCACGCTGAGGATGTCGGGCTTGATCTCCAAGGTGTCCTTGGGCCAGCGTTTGGCGAGGTCGAGGATGGTGTTCCCGGAGACGCCGCGATTCAGGAAGTTCAGACGTTGCTCGGGCGCCCGGGCTCCGAAGTCGCCGGCGATGAGAAAGACATAGCCGTGCCCCAAGGCGTGATTAGGGTCAGGGGTGCGGCCTCGGGCGCCGTCGGTGATGGAGTCGCCCTGGAAAAGCACGCGGGACTCGGCGGGCCAGTTGGTAGGGGCTTCCTCGGCGAGCAGGGAGGCGCCTAAGAGCAGCAGGGTGGTCCAGGGTTTCATCATTTGATTTTCGGAGAATTCGTCTCGGTCTTCGTGGCCGAAGCAGGATCGTAAGCAGGGTTCGGGGTCGGGAGCTGGGCGTTGACGGACTTCAGCCAGGTGTCGAGGCGAGTCCGCAGGGCTTTGACTTCCGCGGGTCGGGTGGGGGCGAGGTCATGGTTCTCGCCGATATCGGCGGAAAGGTCAAACAGCTCGTCGCGACCGTCTTCGTAGAAGTGTACCAGTCGGAGATGACCGCTACGGACGGCGCTGTAGGGAGTGGCGCCCCCCGGATGGTAATGGGGGTAGTGCCAGAAAAGCTCGGTCCTTTCCGGCTTGGTCCCCTGCTTGAGCAGGGCGGCGAGGCTGATCCCGTCGACCACGGATTCGAGGGGTTTCACGCCGGCGAACTCCAGCAGCGTCGGGTAGAGATCGATGGTCATCGCGGGGGTCGTCTCCACGACGCCGGCCCGCGTCACGCCTGGGGCGTGGATGATCAGCGGCACTCGGACGCCGCCTTCGTAGGCCGAGCCTTTGCCCGCGCGGAATGGCGAGTTATCGGTGGCCTGATGGTTGCGCATCAGCAGTCCGCCGTTGTCCGAGGTGAAGACGATGACGGTGTTGTCATCGAGTCCCAAACGGCTGAGCGCCGCGCGGATTTTTCCTAAGGAATCGTCGACGCTCTCGACGAGGGCCGCATAGGCGGCATGGCGCTGCTTGAGCGTGGGGTCGGCCGCCGCCTTTCGTGCGTATTTGGCGGTCGCCTCCGGCTTGCCGGCGATCGGCGTATGGACCGCGTAGTGAGGCAGATAGAGGAAGAACGGCTTGTCTTTGTTGGCCTCGATGAACTTGACGGCTTCCCGGGCTTCGCGGTCCGTGAGGAATTCCCCGGCCGACTCTTCCGTGAGCGTCGCGATCTTGTGAGGCGCGAAATAACTTGGCGGCTGCCCTTGGGAGGTGCCGCCGACATTGACGTCGAAGCCATGCTTGTCCGGATAATACGCTTCATCTCCGGAGCGCAGCCCCGGGGTCAGGTGCCACTTGCCGATGCTCGCCGTGGCGTAGCCGGCGGCTTTGAATTGTTCGGCGAGCGTGATCTCTTCAAGCGGAAGGAATTTCTGCCAATCCGGGATCTTCAGCTTAGCCTTGGGGCGGTCGTGTCCGGCGATCCAATCCGTGAGCCGCAGTCGGGCAGGGTACTTGCCGGTAAGCAGGGCGGCGCGGGTGGGGGAGCAGACCGTGCAGGCCGAGTAGCCGTCGGTGAAACGGACGCCTGCCTTGGCCAGGGCGTCGATATGGGGTGTCTCGTAGAAACGGCTGCCGTAGCAGGACAGGTCGGTCTGACCCAGGTCGTCGACCAGGATGACGATCACATTCCGAGGCACGGGCGCGGCGCAGAGGCAGCTCGCTAAAACCCACGCCAAAACGGAGGAAATACGCATAAAGGGTAGGGTGATAGACGCCCTCGGCGGGCTGACTAGCAAGTCATTAGTGTATTGCTTGCGGCAGGGCGAGGCATTGAATGGCCGCATGTCCCCCAAGCGTGTCGTTCTCGGTCTCTGGGTCGCGGTCATCGCCCTGGCCGCAGGTTTCTTCCTTTCCACTCTCGATTCTGATTATCGTGAGTTCGCTCCCACGCAGGTCGGCGTCGCCGAAACCCCGCGGTCTGCCTCCGCTGTCGTCCCGGCCCCGTCCGCAGCGCCTGCTGCCAAGTCTGAGGCAAAGCCTGTCTCCGCAGCGGCCGCTGTCTCCACCCCGGCGGTTCCGGTCATCTCATTGAACACGGTCGCCGGCGCCATGCTGCCGGCCGCGCCGGAGAAGCAGGCGACGCAGCCTGCCGTCGCCGTCGCGACCGCCCCCGTCCGGTTCCAGCAATATCGACCGGCATATCTCGCCACCGCCGAGGTGCGCGCCGAGTCGGCCGCCGCGATTGGCGGATCAAAGCCGGATTTCCTGAAGGCCTGCGATCATGACCATGACCTGCATCTCGCCGCCGGCGCCCGCCCGACCTACTTCTGTCGTATGCCTAAGCTTGCCGCGGTCCCGCAGGCGACCCCGGCTATCACCTCCACGCCGAGCTACCCGACCTCCCAGACCTTCCTTCTCCACAGCCGTCCTGGAGCGACCCGTCGGATCTACCTCGACTTCACGGGCCATACCACCACCGGCACGCCTTGGAACGATGGCTGGAACAATGCGTCGTTCACGACTCCTCCTTGGAGCATCGACGGCGACACGACGACTTTCAACGCCCAGGAGCACGCCGAAATCCAGGATGTCTGGCGCCGTATGGCCGAGGATTTCGCCGGCTTCGACGTCGACGT
>JBDLWC010000129.1:0-3403 GCA_039804485.1 Verrucomicrobiota bacterium | reverse complement strand
ACTGTCAGTTCTTCGCTCAAGGGTAAGTCCGTGGATAGGGCCCGGTGCGTCGGATGACAACCTGTTCTTTGGCTTTGCCTGAGGTGTGCGGTCGGGTTACCGATGCGGGCGTGCCGGCGGTCCTCAATCTGTCCTGTTATAAATTCGCCCACCTCGACCGGTTGGAGGAACGGAAGGCCGTGCTCGCGGAGGCCTGCCGTGCCCAGGGGCTCAAGGGCACGATCCTGCTCGCGTCTGAGGGCATCAATTTCTTCCTTTCAGGGACCCGGGAAAACCTGGATCCGGTGCTGGGACTCATCCGTGCGATGCCCGGGCTGGCCGACATCGCGCCCAAGGAGAGTCCGGGGGCCGCGCAACCGTTCAAGCGGATGCTGGTGAAGATCAAGAAAGAGATCGTCTCATTCGGGGTTCCGGGAGTCGATCCTGTCCTTCGTCCCTCGCCCAAGATCTCGCCTCGCCAGCTGAAGCAGTGGCTCGACGAAGGTCGGCCGATCACCTTGCTCGACACCCGTAATCATTACGAAGTCAGGATGGGGACTTTCCGCGGGGCGCATGATCCGCAGATCTGGAATTTCCGCGATTTCCCGGCGGCGGTCCGGAGTCTGCCGGAAGACTTCAAGCATCGTCCGGTCGTGATGTTCTGCACCGGCGGCATCCGTTGCGAGAAGGCCGGACCGTTCATGCAGATGGAAGGTTTCACGGACATCCTGCAGCTCGACGGCGGCATCCTCAAATACTTCGAAGAAGTCGGCTCAGCCCATTATGACGGGGAGTGCTTCGTCTTCGACGAGCGGGTCGGGTTGGACGCCGGGCTCCGACCCACCGGCTCGGTGCTCTGCTATCATTGCCAGATGCCCCTCACGCCGGCCGACCAAAGCGATCCGCGCTACGTCTATGAGAAGAGCTGCCCGCATTGTTTCGGGGGCAAGCCGAAGGGGCGGGGCAACACCAAGACCGTCCCCTGAGTCACCACGCGAGTTCCTTGAGGAGGAAGAAGGGCGACTTTCCGGCGGGAAGCCGCGCGTCGATCTCCGCATCGTCAAGTCCGGTCATGATGCCCGTGCGGACCAACGCGCCGTCCAAGCCGATCTCCTGCGCGCCTTGAAGGTCGTGTTCTGGGCTGTCTCCGATCGCGAGCACATCCGCCCGGGCGTGGTCGCCGAGGCGGCCCAGCGCGACTTCATAGATATAAGGCAACGGCTTGCCGAAAAGGGTCACGCGTGCGCCCAGTAGCGCCAGTTCGCGGCCGATGAAGCCGGCCGAGGCGCGGACGCCCACCGGTGTCAGCATCTCAAGGTCGGGGTTGCAGACGAGTACCGGGACGCCTCGACGGGCGGCGGCGGATAATTCGCTGACCTGCTCCTGCCACGGACGGTCAGGCTCCTGGCTGGCGGCGAGGATGATGCCCTGGGCTTCGTCGGGCGAGACGAGTCCGAAGCCCATGTGGGCGAAGCCGTAGTCCTCACCGATCTTGCCCGAGACGTGGATGGCGGCGCCCGGGGTGAAGACCGGATCGGTACGTCCGTTCTGGATCGCCTGCTGAGCCGCGTCGCCCGAGGTCACCACATGGTCGAAGTGCCGCTCATCGAAACCGAACCGGCGCAGCCGCACGCGGTTGTCCGCTCCGCTCTTCGCCGAGTTGGAGAGCACGACCACGCGTCCGCCGGACTGGCGATAAAGCGATAAAGCCTCGGCCGCACGCGGGTAGGCCCGTTGGCCGTCATGCATCGTGCCGAACTGGTCGACGAACAGGATCCGGTATCGCTGCGCGACTTCGGAGAGGCCGGCGATGGACTGCAAACGGGTAGGCATCAGAGGGGAAGTCTCCACCCAAGGCCCTGCCAGGCAAGCCGAGCCGTGCCCACGGCGGCCTCTTCGCTCCAGGCCGGGCGTGACGGAACCCCGAGGAGGCGCTCGCGGAGGCGCATCCAGGCGGCGTTTCGGGTGCCTCCGCCGGCATGGCGGATGGAACTCGCCATAGGAGCGCCCAATTGGCGAAGCCGTTCGTAGCCTGATTTCTCGACCTGACACAGACCCTCGAGGATGCCTTGGACGAAGACGGCGTCGTCCGCCGGCCTGGGGGTGAGTCGGGCCATCAGGGTGGGGTCGGCGACGGGGAAACGCTCGCCGACCTGCGGCAGCGGGTAGTAATCCAGCCCCGTCGGGACCTCGGGTCGCAGACGCGGAGCGATCTCGACCAGCTGAGCTTGGGTGAAGTGGGCCAGCAGGGAGCGGCCGCCGCAGTTAGAAGCGCCGCCGGCGAGCCATTGTTCGCCTAAGCGGTGGCTGTAGATTCCATACTCCGGCGCGAAGACCGGTCGGTCGCAGAGCACCTTGAGCACCAACGTGGAACCGAGAGCGGTCGAAGCCTCTCCGCAGACGGCTGCTCCGCTGGCGAAGAAGGTCGCGCAGCCATCCGTCGTGCCGGCGACCGCGAGGGTAGCCGGGCTCAGTCCGAACTCAGCCGCTCCGCTCGTCTTGCCGAGCGTTCCCAAGGTAGTTCCGGCCGGGACGACGACGGGCAGGCGCTCCGATGGTAATCCGTAGTCCTCCATCCATCCCGGCCAGCGTCGAGCGACCGGGTCGTAGCCGGTCTTGAGGGCGTTATTCTCATCGGTCTCTTCGCGTCCGCTGAGGCGACGTAGGATCCAGTCGGCTTGGTGGACGATCTGATACAAGTCATTGAGCCCGATCCATGCTCGGGCGCGGGCCGCGGGGGAGCTGGCGCCGTGCGCCGCGCTTTCGCGAGGGGCACGGCGGGCGATCGTCATCGCCTCACCTTCGGTGTCGGAATCATCATACATTCTCGCGAGGGCCAGCGGCCTGTTAGCCGTATCGACGGGCAAGATCGTCCCCGAAGTCGCATCCACGCTCAGGGCCAAGGCGTCACGGATGGAGACATGGCGGTCAAGGTCGCGCAGCGCCACGCCGAGAGCCTGCCACCATTCCTCCGGGTTCTGCTCGCGCCGAGTTCCGCGGACCAAGGTCGGGGGAAGGGCGGATTGCCCGAGCCCGAGAATGCTTCCGGCCGCATCGACCGCGGCGACCCGTACGCCACTCGTACCGATGTCGATGCCAAGGACGAATCCATCCATCAGGGGATTCAGGGCGATGGCGGGGCAGGGGGCAAGGGCATACCCGCCTGACGGGGGCCTCTTTGGGGTTGGCTGCGGTCGGTGATTAGCCAAAAGTTTTCCGATGCGTCCTCGTCTCGCTTTTGCTTGGTTGCTCCTCATTTCCGGGGCTCTGTCCGCCGGCGTGCAGGAAACCGAAACGCTCCGCCTCGCCGCCGTCCGTCAGCAGTCGTCGGGCCGAGAGATGCGCGCCTGGAAGTTCAAGGCGTTTCCCGAACCCATGCAGGACTGGTCGCCTGAGGTCAGAGGGGCTTTCGTCGAACTCCGTT
>JBDLWC010000128.1:0-2883 GCA_039804485.1 Verrucomicrobiota bacterium | reverse complement strand
CCGAGTTGGAGATGACGACGGACTCGCCTGCTTCCAGGACGGCCATGCAGGAGTTGGTGGTGCCGAGGTCGATGCCGATGATTTTACTCATGTGTTGTTTTGGTAGATGGGTTATGCCCCTCATTGGCAGGGCGTGTGCCAAGGGAAAATCCCGCTTTCAAAGGGTTTTTCTCGGGTGCGCGCCCGGGCAGGCCAGGTCCCTCTCGGCTCATTATGACAAACTGTCCCACCCGACCGCGTCACGGCCGGGCCCGGGCTGGCTTCACCGTTGCCCTGCCCGGCGTTGAGCCCTAACTCCCTCTTCCGATGTCGGCCCCTCTCGACCAATCCGTCCGCCTCCGCCGCCTCCGCGCCTCGGCCGGTATCCGCGCCATGCTCGGCGAGACGATCGTCGAACCCCGCCACCTCATCCAGCCGCTCTTCGTCACCGAGGGAGACGTCGCCGAGCCCGTCGGATCCCTGCCCGGGGTCAGCCGCATCCCGCTCGCCCAGCTGGGCGCCAAGTGCGCCGAACTCCTCGCCCTCGGCATCCATGGCGTGGCGCTCTTCCCCAAGGTCGACCCCGCCCGCAAGACCGCCGAAGGCGCCGAAGCCCTCAACCCCTCGAACCTCGCCTACCGCGCCATCCGCGAGGTCAAGGCGAAGTCCCCCGGCACGGTGATCTTCGCCGACATCGCGCTCGACCCTTACACCACGCACGGCCACGACGGCATCCTGAACGCCGCCGGCACCGACGTGGATAACGACCGCACCGTCGATTCTCTCGTGAAGATGTCCGTCTTCACCGCCCAGGCCGGCGCCGATTTCGTGGCCCCTTCCGACATGATGGACGGACGGGTGAAGGCCATCCGCAAGGGCCTTGATGCCGCCGGCCTCACCGGCACCGGCATCCTCGCCTACTCCGCCAAGTTCGCCTCGGCCTTCTACGGGCCGTTCCGCGACGCCGTCGGCAGCGCCCGCAAGGCCGGCGAAGCCCCGATCTCGAAGGCTTCCTACCAGATGAATCCGGCCAACCGCCGCGAGGCCGCCCGCGAGGCGATCCTCGACGCGGAAGAAGGCGCCGACCTCCTGATGGTGAAGCCCGCCGGCGCCTACCTCGACATCATCCGCGACCTGCGCGAGGCGACGAACCTCCCGATCGCCGCCTACCAGGTCTCGGGCGAGTACGCCCAGCTGCACGCCGCCGCCGCCCAAGGCTGGCTCGACCTCCGGGCCACGCGCGACGAGTCCCTGCTCGCCATCCGCCGCGCCGGCGCCGACGTCATCCTCAGCTACTTCGCCGAGGCTTACGCGCGCGACTGCGCGGCGCGCAAGTAAGCCAAAAGGCGAATAAGCCTACGGGGTCAGACCGCTTCCGATTGAAACCGATCGGAAGCGGTCTGACCCCGTACTGCTTCCGCTTACAGGAAGAGCGGCTTGATGTGGCGGTCGAAGAGGTTGCCGGTGACATTGCGCGCGCAGGACTCGCGGCAGGCCTTGAGCTGCGCGAGGTAGCGCGGTCCCATCTTGGCGGCGACCTTGAAGCCGACGTGGATGAGCTGGCGGATGTTCGCGTTGTAGAGCGGGTTCTTCTGGTCGTGGCGCAAGGCGCCGACGAACTGCTCGCTGGTCCAGCCGTCGACGACGGCGGCGGCCGGGAGCTTCGAACGGTCGATGTCGATGACGGTCGCGTAAGGTTGGCAGAGCTCGTCCATGTGGGACAGGGCTTCGGCGTAGATCTCCTTGGCCATCGCGAGGCCGTCGCCGCCGGCTTCGGCGAGGCCGATGACCTCCTCGAGCCAGGTCGTGCCCGCGGTCTTCACGTGCACGCCAGCGCCGTGCTTGGCGAGGGCGCGGCGGATGGCCGGGTAGATCGAGAACTTGTCGCTGCCGCTATGGACGGAGAGCTTCAGGTTGGCCGGGAGGCCGTACTGCCTGACCGCATGGGCGATGACGCAGAGGTCGTCGTTGAACTCGCGTTCGAACTGGGCGAGGTCGCCGACGTAGTCGACGCCCTTGTTGAAGCGGCCCGTGAACTTCGGGGCGATCGTCTGGATCGGCACGCCTTCGTCGGCGATGGCGGCGAGGATGACGAGCAGCTCGGGCGGGGTCTGGGGGCTGTCGGTCTCGTCCATCGAGATCTCCGGGACGAAGCGGCCGACGCCTTTCACGGCGGCGATGTGGCGGTAGACCTTGCCGGCTTCCTGGACGGCCAGCAGGAACTTGGCGGCCGTGCGCTCGACGTCGGCGCGCGTGGTGGTGAACGGACGGTCGATGCCGGCGAGGCTGAGCGTGCCGACGAGCTCGGGGTGGCGGTCGACGAACGCCTTGACCGCGGCGGGGTCGGCGGGCTGGGCGATGAAGTCGGCGACGTCGATGGTGAAGAAGTCGGAGACGCCGACGAAACGGTCGACGGTCTTCAGGCCGATGTGGTCGGCGTCGAGGAAGTAGGGAGCGGTCCAGCCGAGGGTCTTCACCGCGGCGTCGGCCGCGGCGCGGGTGCTGGTCGGCTCGGAACCGATGATATTGTGCTCGCGGTTGGACTTGTTCCAGACCGGGACGATCTCGACGCCGAGCTTCTTGGCGGCGAGGCAGGCGGCGAGCTGGGCTTCGGCTTCGTGGGCGAAGCGGTCGCCCATGCCGAGGGAGAACTTACCGATGACGAGAGGTTGGGAGGACATGGCGGGTCGGAATGGTGCCCGCATTAAAAAGACCGTGGACGCCGCAGGGCAACCCTTCACGACAGGAACGGCGGCCTAAATGACGTGATTTGCCCCGACCGTCCCCTCGCTTCTCCTTGCCCTCCGCGCCGACGTCCGTCTTTACTGCCCGTCTTTCCCTATGCACCTGAAGATCGCCGTCCTGCCCGGAGACTACATCGGCCCGGAAGTCATGTCCGCCGCC
>JBDLWC010000127.1:0-3455 GCA_039804485.1 Verrucomicrobiota bacterium | reverse complement strand
AGCCACGGCGGGGCTGGTCGCCCACGCGGGCATCGAGGTCGAGGATGTCGCGACGGGCTGGATCGAATTCGCCAATGGCTGCCGCGCGACGATCGCCAGCTCGACGGCCTGCTGGTCAGGCACGGGCTTCCCGGCCGAGATCCGCATCCATGGCACGACCGGCGCCGCCGTCTTGCGTGATGATAAGCTCACCGCTTTCGAATTCGAAAAGCCCCTACCCTCCGACGCTTCCATGCTCGCTCCGGCCACCGAAGGCGGCGGCGCGGGCGCCAACGACCCCAAGGCGATCGGCCATGCCTGGCATCGTGCCAATCTCGAGGATGCTATCACCGCCATCCGCGCGGGCAAGCGTCCCGCCGTCGACGGAAACGAAGGCCGCAAAGCCGTGGAACTGATCCTCGCGCTGTATCAGTCGGCGCAGGCCGGCGGGACGCCGGTGGAACTGCCCCTGGCGAAAGACCCCGTGCTTCGGCCCCTCGGCGTTAAGCGTTAGAGGCTCGGAGGCCCAGAGGCTCGGTTGACCAGACGATCCACTTCCGAGTGGGTAGATCGGTAGTCTTAACGACCCCGCGGAGACTTAGGCCCGGAAACTGTTCTGGCCGAGCCTCCGAGCCTCTGGTCAACTAAGCCTCTAACCGTCGACGGCCCAAGGGCTCGGTTGACCAGACGATCCACTTCCGAGTGGGTAGATCGGTGGTCTTAACGACCCCGCGGAGACTTAGGCCCGTAACCTGTTCTGGCCGAGCCTCCGAGCCTCTGGTCAACTAAGCCTCTAGCTGGCGACCGTGAGAAGCCGGAGCCAGGTGAACCCTTTAGGTGCGAGACTCCAAGAGTCCTTTAATGCCTTGGATAGGTGAATGATTACGTTGGCAAAATGGACACTAATACGCCGCCAAGCAGGCCAGGCATCTTCACGTTCAGAGACCTGCATGTCTGGAAACTATCCAGGTCTCTATCCGCAGACGTCTATAGAGCATGCTCCTCGCCCCGACTTCGATCCCAATATGCGCTGTGTGATCAGATGGGTCGGGCAGCCCTCTCAGTGCCTTCGAATATCGCCGAGGGCAATGACCGGAGCAGCAATAAGGATGCTCTGAATTTTTTGCGTATCGCACGCGGCTCCTTGGCCGAACTAGAGACCCAACTGTGGATTGCCCATGATGTCGGCTGGCTGGACTCCGATTCGTATCTCCGACTTTGCGAGAAACGCGGAGAAGTCGAACGCATGCTGGGCGGCCTTATCCGCGTTCGCCAGCAACGCCTGAAAACCGACCAAGCCTAAGACTGCCTCTTCTGGTCAACCGAGCCTCCGAGCTTCCTGGACTCTTCGTTTGCGCCTCCCTCTGGTCAACCGGGCCTCTTCGGTTGTGCGCCCCTCTGGTCAACCGAGCCTCTGGGCCTCTGAGCCTCTAGTTTTGTTTGCTGCCGCGGAACTCCTCCACCGCTCCGCCTCTGGCGGCATTAATGCCCGTCCGGGCGAAGACCTTGAAGAAGGTCTTCACGACGATCTTCATATCCAGCCAGAAGGTGCGATGGTCGACATACCAGACATCAAGGGCGAACTTCTCCTCCCAGGACAGGGCGTTGCGACCGTTGACCTGGGCCCAGCCGGTGACGCCGGGCTTCACTTCCATGCGGCGCGCCTGGAAGGCATCGTAGCGCGGGACATAGCGCATGAGCAGCGGACGCGGGCCGACGACGCTCATGTCGCCGACAAGGACGTTCCACATCTCGGGAAACTCGTCAAGTGACGTGGCGCGCAGGAACCGGCCGAACGACGTGAGGCGTTGGTCGTCGGGCAGAAGTTCGCCATCCGGTCCGCGAGCGTCGCTCATGGTGCGGAATTTGACCATGCGGAAAGGCTTCGCCCGGAGGCCAGGCCGCTCCTGGATGAAGAGCACGGGTGAGCCGAGCCGGAGGCGTACGAGGATGGCGACGACCAGCAGAAGCGGGCTGAAGCAGATCAGCCAGCCGAGCGAGAAACCGATATCGAAGGCGCGTTTGAGCATCAGCGGGAAGCCGCGGGGAGGTCGGCGAACTGGACAGTGGCTTGCTGGACGAAGACCCCGCCGGTGAAGGCGATCTCGTATTCCATGCGCGTCGCCCATGAGGGCACGAGCGTGGGCAGGACGGTCTGGCGTGGCTGGCAGACGAGGGTGCTCTCGGCCTGCCGTCCCGGCCCGACGAACCTCACGGTGAGCATCGCCTGAGCGTCGGACACGCCGAGCCGCTCGGCCCAGGTCCAGAGCTGAAGCCGCACGAGACGACCGGCGACCAGCGCGCCGTCCACGGCGATCGGTCCGAGCTTGCCGGCGGGCGCCGTGATGCGCAGTCCGGCCGGAACGTGTTCGATGCGGTTGGCGACCTCCGGGGCGAGTTCGATGGCGGGCTTGTGCGCGCTGTCGGCGAAATCGTATGTGTGCGCGACCGGGGCGCTCGCCGCGGCCTGCGCGACGCGATAGGCGAGCCAGCCTTGATCGCCATCGGCCCGCGCCCACGCTTCGAGACGCTCGCTCGGGCCTTGGCTCAGCACCCGCTCCGCCCATTGGGCACGGGGATTCTCCGCCGGGAAGACGCTCCAGCGGACAGGCTGGCCGTAGGATCCCCATGCACGGTTAAAGGCGGCCTCGCGGGCGACGTAGGCCGACTCGGTGTCGGTGAGGCGTTGCAACGCCGTGAGTCGCTGGGAGGCGGTCGGCGTGACCTGGCGGGCCTGGACGGCGGCTCGGTAGGCGCGATAGAGCTCCCAAGCATCCGCAAACTGGCGCAAGCGGGCGGATTGACGCGCGAGCCGGGCGGTGGTCGCTGCCGTGATCTTGGGCGCAAACACCATCGCTTCTTGGGCCGCCCGCAGTGAGGCCTCGATGGCGTTGACCTCACGCTCGGAGAGCACCAACGCGCCGCGCTGATCGTGGAAATGGCGGAGGAACTGGTCCTTGCCGCCCGCGACAGCGTCACGCTTCCATGCGGCTTCGATCTGGGCATAGGCTTGCAGCATCGGGGTCGCCGACGGACCGTAGGCTCGTGCGAACCAAGTCTCGAGCAGAGCCGGGGTCTGCGCGGCCTTGTCCTCGAGCAGCTTCGCCGCAAGCCAGAGCTTAGGGGCGTCGAAGGCCCAGACCGGATAGGCCTCGGCATACCAACCTCTGGCCCCGGCGGTATGCGTGGCGCGGATGGAGCGGATAAGCGCGGTGAAGTTGACGCGCGGCGAAGCGACCGGCGCGCCGTAGATGTAATCATAGACGCCGACACGGCGGACGCCCGACTTGGCCCAGGCGGCGACGTTAGCCCGATCCTGCTCGGCGAAGGCGGGGTCTCCGTAGGCGGTGCGGTCGGCGCAGACCCATGGGAAGATCGCGGGGCGGAGGGGAATCTTAGGCGCGCGCAGGGTCTGCATGTACGCGAGAGCCCCGATGGTGTGGCGCTCACCTTGGTGATCGCCATCGGGCGCCCAG
>JBDLWC010000126.1:0-3632 GCA_039804485.1 Verrucomicrobiota bacterium | reverse complement strand
CGCACGAGCTTCTGGGCGTCGTCGATGATGGTGAGCGTCTTCAGGCCCAGGAAGTCCATCTTCAGCAGGCCGAGCTTCTCGACGGGATCCTTGGCGTACTGGGTCGTCAGGTCGCCTTCCTGCATCGTCACCGGGATGATGTCGGTGAGCGGCCGGTCCGCGATGATCATCCCGCACGCGTGCTTGCCGGAGTTGCGGACCATGCCCTCGATGACGCGCCCGGTCTCGATGATGCTGGCGGCCTGCGGGTTGATGCTGACCTCCTCGCGGAGCTCGTTGGATTTCTTGAGGGCGTCCTCGAGCGAGATGTTGATGTCGTCGGGGACGAGCTTGGCCAGGCGGTTGGTCTCGATGAAAGGCAGGTCGCGGATGCGGGCGAGGTCTCGGACGACCATCTTCGCGCCGAAGGTGCCGAAGGTGATGATGTTGGCGACGCGGTCCTCGCCGTATTTCTTGCGGACGTAGCCGACGACCTCGTCGCGGCGGCGCATGCAGAAGTCGATGTCGAAGTCGGGCGCGGAGACGCGCTCGGGATTCAGGAAGCGCTCGAAGAGCAGGCCGAAACGGATCGGGTCGATGTCGGTGATCTTGAGGCAGTAGGCCACGATCGAGCCGGCGCCCGAGCCGCGGCCCGGGCCGACGGGGATGTCGTGGCGGCGCGACCAGTCGATGAAGTCCCAGACGATGAGGAAGTAGTCGACGAAGCCCGTGCCCGCGATGACGCCCATCTCGTAGTCGACGCGGCGGCAGAGCTCGGCGGGGCTGGTCTTGCCCGGGCCGGGGACCTTCTCGTCCTGCCAGGCCTTGGGGTCGTCGTAATCCACGCCGTAGCGTTCCTTGAGGCCGGCCTTCACCTGCTCCAGCAGGTAGGAACCGTTGGCGCGCATGCCCGCCCGCTTCTCGGCGTCGATGGCGAAGTCTCCCGGCTTGCCCGCGGCGACGAGCAGGCCGTTCTTGAGCCGCTCGTAGCCGTCCAGGATGCCGTCGATCTTCGGCGTGGCCTTGGGCTTCACGCCTTCGCTGAAGAGATAGACAGGGTAGTTGTTCTGGCCGACGGGCAGCTTGACGTCGCACATCTCGGCGATGGCGACGGTGTTCGTGATCGCCTCCGGGACCTCCCCGAAGACGCGCCGCATCTCGGCCTCGCTCTTCAGGTAGAACTCCGTGGCGGTATAGCGCATGCGGCGCTCGTCGGCCAGGCGGGCGCCCGTCTGGATGCACAGCATCGCATCGTGCGCGACGGAGTCGCCGGCGTCGACGTAGTGCACGTCGTTGGTGGCGACGACGCGCAGCGAGAACTCGCCGGCGAGCTTGAGCAGGTCGGCGATGATGCGCTTCTGCTCCTCGAGCCCGTGGTCCATCAGCTCGATGACGAAGTTCTCGCGGCCGAAGATCTCGACGAACCGGCCGCAGGCCTTGCGGGCCGCCTCGTAGTCGCCGCGGAGGAGCGCCTGCGGGATGACGCCCTGCAGGCAGCCGGAGAAGCCGATCAGGCCGTCGGCGTGCTTGGCCAGCTGCTCGAGGTCGGTCCGCGGCTTGTAGTGGAGCCCGCGCACGTGCGCGTCCGAGACGAGCTTGGTCAGGTTCTGGTAGCCTTTGAAATTCCGGGCGAGCACGCCCATGTGGTAGTACTTGTGCTCGCGGCGGTCGGGCTTGTCGGTGAGCGCGTGGTCCCAGACGAGGTAGAGCTCGCAGCCCAGGAGGGGCTTGAGCTTCACGTCGCCCTTGGAGCGCTGCTTGGCCTCGTTCCAGAAATCGAAGAGGCCGAAGAGGTTGCCGTGGTCGGTGATCGCCACCGCGCGCATGTTCATATCGCACGCGCGCGCCATCAGGCGGTCGATGCGGCTGCACCCGTCGAGCATGCTGTAGTCCGTATGCACGTGGAGGTGCACGAAATCTCGGCTGATGGTTTCCGGGTCGGCCATGCGGGGACGGGATAATAGGGAGCGGCCGGAGGGCAGGGGAAGGGCATAATCCGGGAGGTTATCCGCGGACTTATGCACATCGCGCCCGGCGGACGGCCGGAAGTCTTACTTCACCTTCACGAAGGTCCGCTTGCCGGCCTGGATGACGAGCTCGCCCGCGGGCTGCGCGACCTTCTGGGCGGGGTCGGAGACCTTGTCGTCGCCGAGCTTGACCGCGCCGCCCTCGATGAGCCGGCGGATCTCCTTCTTGGAGGGGAAGAGGTTCGTCGCGGCGAGGAGGTCGACGATGCCGACTTCAGCCGCGCCGCCGGAGACGGCCGCCCAGGCGAACTCGGGCATGTCGGTGCGCACGCCGCCCTTGGAGAAGACGTTCTCGAATTCGGCGCGCTCCTTGGCGCCGGCGCCCGCGCCGTGGAACATGTCCGTGAGGCGCGTGGCGAGCTGCTTCTTGGCCTCCATGGGATGGCCGGCCTTGAGCGCGGCGATCTCCGCCGGCGCGGCGAGCAGCAGGAGGTCGTAGTAGACCCACATGGTGGCGTCCGGCACCGACATGATGCGGCCGAACATGTCTTTCGCGCCGTGGTTGAAGGCGATATAGTTGCCGAGCGACTTCGACATCTTGTGCTCGCCGTCGAGGCCGACGAGCAGGGGCATGCCGAGGACGGCCTGCGGCGGGAGCTTGTCCTGTTCCTGCAGGTCGCGGCCGACGAGCATGTTGAAGAGCTGGTCGCTGCCGCCGATCTCGAGGTCGGCCTTGAGCATGACGGAGTCGTAGCCCTGGAGCAGGGGGTAGAGGAACTCGACGATCGAGATGGGGGTCTTGGTCGCGTAGCGCTTGGCGAAATCGTCGCGGGCGAGCATCTGCGCCACGGTCATGCGGCGGCTGAGCTGGAGCGCGTCGAGGAACGACATCTGGCCGAACCACTCGCTGTTGCGGCGGACTTCGGTCTTCTTGGGGTCGAGGATGCGGAAGGCCTGCTCGAGGTAGGTCTTGGCGTTGGACTCGATCTCCTGCTCGGTGAGCATGGGCCGCGTCTCGGACTTGCCGGTGGGGTCGCCGATCCGGGTGGTGTAATCGCCGATGATGAGCACGGCCTGGTGCCCGAGCTCCTGGAACTGGCGCAGTTTGTTGAAGACGACCATGTGCCCGAAGGTCAGGTCGGGGCGGGTGGGGTCGACGCCGAGCTTCACCCGCAGGGTCTTGCCGGCCTCGAGGCGCTTGAGGATCTCGGCCTCACCGATGAATTTCTCGGTGCGGGATTTCATGATCTGCAACTGTTCCGCGGGCGACATGGCTTTACTCTTCCCAAGGGGAAGGAGAGGGGGAAGGAAAAAACAGAGGGCCAGAGGCCCGGAGGCTCGGTGGACCAGAGGAATACAACGTTAGTTGACCGGTTGACCAGTTGGCCGGTTGGCAAGGGGGGCCCGGAGGCTCAGAGGCTCGGTTGACCAGACAAGATGCAGGGCGCAAGGGGAGGCCGGAGTATGCTTCGGGCATTCATTCGCTTAGGTGACGAGCGACGGCCGTGGGCATCGGGAACTCAGGCATCGGCTTTTCGGCCATCAGTCGCAGGAGCCAGGAGCTGGCTGAGGAGTGCAAACGTGCAAACCGGCCTGCGGCCTGTGCAAAGGTGGATTTCGAGAGTATAGAGTATCGAGTATCGGGGGAGTGAATGCCTTGGGTAGGGTTGAGCGGCCCGCTCAACC
>JBDLWC010000125.1:0-6121 GCA_039804485.1 Verrucomicrobiota bacterium | reverse complement strand
GACGCACCGACGCGGGCGTGCATAGCGTCGGCCAGCGCTTCCACTTCGACGCCTTCTGGCCGCATCCGTGCAGCTACCTCGTCCACGCGCTCAACTCCTGCGAGCAGAACGGCATCCTCATCACCGAACTGCGGCGCGTCGCCCCCGCCTTCCACTGCCGCTGGCACGCGAACGGCAAGCGCTACCGATATGAGATCTGCGACGGCTATCCGCCGCCCTGGGAAGCCCGCTATTGCCTGGGGCTCGGCAACAAGACCGTGGACGTGAGACTGATGCGCCAAGCCGCGAAGATGCTCCTCGGACGGCATGATTTCTATGCGTTCGGCGCGACGCACGGACAAGGCATGGAAAAAGAGAATCCGGTGAAGGAACTCCGACGACTGGACGTCCGCCGGCGCGGCAAGCGCATCACCATCGTCGCCGAAGGCAGCGGGTTCCTTTATAAGATGGTCCGCCGGCTGGTCGGCGGGCTCCTCCGCGTCGGCGAAGGCAAGATGCCGCCCGAACGGCTCGTCGCCTACCGCAAGGAACGCGTCATCACCTCGGAAGTGCCCACCGCGCCCGCCCGCGGGCTCTTCATGGAGAAAGTGTCGTTCGAGCCCGACGCCTTTCGCCGGCCGCGGGCCCTGCGGTCGCGCGACGAAACAACGCCCGCCGAGTGATGTCCGCGCGAGCCACCGCCTTCTTCCGGCTCATCACGCAGATGATGGGCAAGTCCGCGCTTCTGCTGCTCGCGTTCTGGCCGGCGCTGCTCTCCGCCCACGCCGAGTGGAAAGAGGCCAGCTGCCTCGGGGTCGTCGACGCGCAGGGCCGGCTGGAGCTCACCTTGAAGTTCGACGTCCCTTCCTATCTGGTCGGACAGACACCCAAGGACGCCGCCATACGGGCGTTGGACGAACTGATGTCGACGCCTGGGCGCTTGGCAGCGGCGGTTCCGCCGGGCCGGGCCGCCCTGCTCCGCGACACGCGGCTCGAAGTCGACGGACGCCCCGTCGCCTTGCGGCTCGAAGCCTTTCCCGAAGCGGCTCAGATCGCGGCGACCTCGGCGAGCCAAGGCACGGCCGATCGTTACCCGGTGATGCTCAATGCGCGGTTTACCGCGGAGCTGCCCGGCTCGGCGGAAAAAATCGTCCTGCGTTTCCCCGCGGTGCTGGGCAACGTATTCGTCAATCTTCGGAAAGGCATGGAATACCAGACGGTGATGACCGCCACTCCGGCCATCCCGGCCGAACTGACCCTCGCCGACCCGTCCGCGACCTCGACCTCGAACACCGCTTGGACGCTGTTCATCGACGGTTTCGCCCATGTGATTCCCTCCGGCTGGGATCACTGCCTCTTCATGTTGGCGATGTTCCTCGGCGCGGGCTCGCTCGGGCAGGCCATGCGGCGCTCGGTCGTCTTCACCCTCGGGCATAGCCTGACGCTGACCGCGGTGGCGCTGGGGTTCATGGGGTCGCCAGGCGCATGGATCGAGCCCTTCATCGCTCTCACGATCGGCGTGAGCGCTTGGCTGGCTTATCGCGGGACACTAGTCACGAAATCCGCTTTCGTCATCCCGGCGGCCTTCGGACTCGTCCACGGACTCGGATTCGCGGCCGCGGTCACCGACAGCCTCCAGGGTTGGCAGGCGGGGGACATCTTCGTCATCCTCATCGGCTTCAACCTCGGGGTCGAAGCCGCCCAAGCCTTGGTCATATTCGCCGCGGCCGCCCTGATCTGGTCTTTGGACCGCGCGGAGGCCGACACCCTGCGTTGGCGCAGACAGCTCAGCCTGGCCATCGCGGTCATCGGCTTCGCCGTCTGCGTGAAGAGACTCTTCGAACTGGCCTAGCCTGCCGCCGGCCGGCGCTTCAGAGTTTCAGGCCGAGCTCGGCGCAGACCGCGGGATGCTTCCGCGCCTTGTTCTTGAATTCTTCGACGCTGAAGTCGGCGACGATGAAGTCCCCGTAGCGCAGGGACGGGCATTTGGACTGACCGGTCAGCGAGACCAGCTGGCGCATCTGGTGCATGTCGGCGACGACGTCGCGCACGTCCAGCTTGACGCCTTGCTGCGCGAAGAATTCCAAGGCTTCGACGCACCAGGGGCAGCCCGGCTTGGTGTAGAAAATCGGCAGAGGTTGCGGCATGGTGAAAAAAACAAGCGTGAGCCTGACGGCTTAGCAAGCGGACATCTCTTCCGAGACATTGACAGGAAGCCCCGGCTGGCTGGAAATGACCCCCGTCATGGAAACCATCCACGGAGCCCCCAGCTACACCCTGCGCAGCGCTGAAGTCGAACTGGCCGTCACCCAGACGGCGGGACATCTCGCTCCCGTCACGTTCCATCTGCCCGGCCTCAAGGCCAGCCCCTACTCGCTCTCTCCGTGGACCCCGACGCAGATCGACCAGAGCCTGCCCAACCTGCTGACCTACCTCCGGGGCGACTTCATGTGCCTGCCTTTCGGCGGCCAGCAGAAAGGGCCGCCTCATGGCGATACGGCCAACGCCCATTGGCATCTGGCGTCGACCGACGCCGCTTCGCTCAAGCTCACCCAGGTCGGCACGGACACCGGCGCGACGGTCGAAAAAAACCTCACCCTCGTCCCCGGCCACCACGCCGTCTACCTGGAACACGTCATCAAGAACCTCGAAGGTCGCTGGAATTACGGCAACCATCCGGTGCTCGATCTTTCGCAGGTGCCGGCCGGCGGCGCCCGCATCGCCACCAGCGCGTTCCGTTTCGGCTCGGTCTACGCCGGCGAATTCGCCGACCCCGCCAACGGCGAGTCGGGCTCCTTGAAGCCTTTCGCCGAATTCACCTCGCTCAAGTCCGTCCCGATGAAAGACGGCGCCCTGACCGACCTGACGTATTACCCTGCTCGCGCGGGGAATGACGACCTCATCATGCTGGTCAACGTGCCGGCGACCGAAGCCCATCCCTTCGCCTGGACGGCCGTGACTTTCCCGGGCTACGTCTGGTTCTCCCTCAAAGACGTGAAAGATTTTCCTTCGACCCTGTTCTGGCTGTCGAACGGCGGACGCCCGGGTCACCCCTGGGAGAAACGCCACCTCGGGCGGCTGGGGCTGGAGGAAGTCTGCTCCCACTTCTGCGACGGCGTCGATATCGCCCGCGAGGACCGGCTGGCGTCGAAGGGCATCCCCACCAGCCGTCTGTTTGCCAAGGATCAGCGAGTCCGGCTGCCCCTGATCCAGGCCGCCGCCGCCGTCCCCCGGGATTTCGGCCAAGTCCAGAGCATCGTCCCCGCCGGGCCGTCCGCCGTCCGGATTACGGGCGAAAACGGCCGAGAGGTCACCTGCCCCCTTAATTGGCAGTTTTTGAAATCTTAAGTCCCCTTACTCAATTCTTGTCCCTTCTCATCGCCTCGCCTAAATCCACCTCCCCCTCCTCCCTTCCCACCCCTATGTCATCCCCCAAGATTGTCCAAGATCTCTCCACGAAGAAGAGCGGCGTCGCCGCCCTCGTGGAAAAGGAACTCGCCAAGACCGGCGGCCTGCTTCGCCTGGCCCCGTGCTGGGTGCCTCGCTCCTTCCTGCAGCCCGGCAAGCGCCTCAAGCTGCACCCCGATGACCTTTACGCCTTCGGCCTGAGCCGCGGCGGCATCGACGAACGCTGGTTCGCGTCCACCACCGAGGCCGCCAACGAAAACCGCACGCCCGACGAAGGCCTTTCCTACGTCGTGATCGGCAGCACCCGTTTCACCCTGCAGCAGGCCGTCAAGGAATGCGGCGCCGCGCTCATCGGTTCCAAGATCTGGAGCAAGTACAAGAAGTGGCCGGTCTACTCCAAGTTCTTCGACAACATGGGTCCGATCCCGCACCACATGCACCAGAACGCCAAGCAGGCCAAGCTGCTCGGCCTCGAAGGCAAGCCGGAGTCCTACTACTTCCCGCCTCAGCACAACAACGTCGGCAACAACTTCCCTTACACGTTCATGGGCTTCGAGCCCGGCACGACCAAGGCCCAGGTCCGCGAGTGCATCGCCAACTGGGACAAGGGTGACAACAAGATCCTCGCCCTCTCCAAGGCCTACAAGCTCGAGCCCGGCACCGGCTGGCTCATCGACCCGTGCGTGCTCCATGCCCCCGGCTCCCTCTGCACCTATGAGCCGCAGTGGGGTTCCGATGTCTTCGGCATGTACCAGAACCTCGTCGAAGGCCGCGAAGTGCCCTGGTCCCTCCTCGTCAAGGACATGCCGAAGTCCAAGCATAAGGACGTCGACTTCATCGTGGACCAGCTCGACTGGGACAAGAACGTCGACCCGAACTTCAAGGACAACCACTATCTCGAGCCGGTCGTCTCCGTCCAAGGCAAGGGCTACGTGGACAAGTGGATCGTCTACGGCAAGGTCGACAACTTCCAGTACTTCACCGCGAAGGAACTGACCGTCGAACCGGGCGCCGAATGCGTCATCACCGACAAGGGCGCCTACGGCCTGATCTGCGTCCAAGGCTCGGGCACCATCAACGGCCAGGTCCTCAACAGCCCGAAGCTCATCCGCTTCAACGAACTGACCGAAGACGAATACTTCTGCACCGAAGACGGCGCCAAGAAGGGCGTGACCTTCCGCAACACCTCCACCACCGAGCCGCTCGTCTGCCTGCGCTACTTCGGACCGGAAGTGAACCCGGACGCCCCGGCCATGGGCGCCTACAAGAAGGCCAAGAAGAAATAAGCCTCACCCCCTACCCCTACGCCCATGAAACTGCACAACGCGATGTGGCCCGGCCTCGTCGGCAAGGAGCCCAACACCGACCACCCTCCGATCGCGCTCGAGCGCATGCTCGACATGACCGTCGCCGCCGAAGTCGACGGACATAAGTTCGACGGCGTCGACCTGTTCCTGTTCCACCCGCACACCGATCCCGACATCTCCGAGGACAACCTCAAGAAGATGGCCGACCTCATCGCCTCCAAAGGGCTGAAGGTCGGCTCGCTCGTCGCTCCGGTCTGGGGCGGCACGGTGGGCGATTCCGCGATGGGCACCGACGAGCAGCAGCAGAAGTTCCTCCTCGCCATCGAGAAGGCTTGCCGCATCGCCAAGCTGCTCAACCAGCACGGCGTCCGCCAGTACGGCGTCATCCGCGTGGACTCCGCCGAATTCGGCGTGCAGAAGTGGCGCGAGAACCCGAAGGCCAATACGGCCCGCATCGTCGACACCTTCAAGAAAGCCGCGAAGATCGCCGAAGGCCATGGCGAGCGCATCGCCGCCGAAGGCGAGATCTGCTGGGCCGGCATGCACTCCTGGAAGGCGATGCTCGACACGCTCGAAGGCGTCGGCATGCCGAAGTCCTTCGGCTTCCAGGCCGACCTCGCCCACACCTACCTCTACCTGATGGGCTACAACGAACCCGAGGCCGCCCTCCTCAAGGAAGGCTACACCTCGGAGCAGTTCTGGCCCGCCTACCGCGAGATGGTCGGCAAGCTCCGCCCTTGGACCATCGACTTCCACGTGGCCCAGAACGACGGCACCGTCCATGGCACCGGTTCGCATGAGAAGACCGGTCGCCACTGCCAGGCCGACGACGCCAACGGCAAGCTCGACATCACCGCCTGCTCCAAGGTCTGGCTCGAAGGCGCCGCCGATCGCGGCATGAAGCACATCTGCTGGGATGGCTGCATGTTCCCGAACGCGACCCTCGAGAACCCCAGGACCTGGAACACGATCCTCTCCGCGATGGTCAAGGTGAAGAAAGCCCTCTGATCCTGCCTTCCCGACACTTCGACAACCAACCTCTCATCTCATCCCAACATGTCTAAAGCCATTCGCATCGGACTCATCGGTTACGGCTTCATGGGCCGCACCCACTCCAACGCCTACTCCCAGGTCGGCCACTTCTTCCCGAAGGACAAGGTGACCGCCGGTCACCACTTCGTCCGTCAGGCCGTCTGCGGCCGCGACGAAGCCAAGGTGAAGGACTTCGCCGAGAAGTGGGGCTACGCCTCCTACGAGACCGACTGGCGCAAGCTGGTCGCCCGCGCCGACATCGACGCCGTCGACATCTGCACCCCGAACGACTCGCATGCCGAGATCGCCCTGGAGTGCATCAAGCACGGCAAGATGATCCTCTGCGAGAAGCCCCTCGCCCTCAACGGCGAGCAAGGCGAGAAGATGGTCGCCGC
>JBDLWC010000124.1:0-2581 GCA_039804485.1 Verrucomicrobiota bacterium | reverse complement strand
ACATCGCCGCCATGGTCGATTATCTCGCCTCGGAAGAGGGGGGCTACGTCACCGGGCAGGTCTTTTCGATTGACGGAGGCATGGCCATCTGACACCCCAAAACCCACCAAAACACCCTTTTATTATGCCCGAAAACATCGAACAGCGCGTCAAGGACATCATCGTCAAGCAACTCTCCGTCACCCCCGAGCAGCTGACCCCCCAGGCCAGCTTCCAGGGCGACCTGAAGGCTGACTCCCTTGACCTCGTCGAGATCATCATGGCTTTCGAAGACGAGTTCGGCATCACGATCCCGGAAGACAAGGCCGCCGGTATCAAGACCCTTGGTGATGCCATCGAGCACATCAAGGCCAGCGCCACCAAGTAACCTGACCGGGCTTTTCGCGTAGGCCCGTCCCCTTGAGCTCCGACCGCAAATCTCGCCGGGTAGTCGTCACGGGCATCGGCTCGCTGACGGCCCTCGGTCACGACAACGCGACCTTCTGGGACGCCCTGATCAAGGGTCGTTCCGGGATCGGTCGCGTCACCCGCTTCGACCCCACGGACTTCCCGTCCAAGGTCGGCGCGGAAGTCCGCGATTTCGACCCGGCCAAGTTCATGGACGCGAAGGAGGCCAAGCGTAACGACCGCTACACGCAGTACGCCGTCGCCGCCTCCCGCCTCGCCATCCAGGATGCCGCCGTCGACGTCACCAAACTCGATTCCGAACGCTTCGGCGTGATCATCGGTTCGGGCATCGGCGGGATGGAGACCATCGAGAACCAGGCCCGCGTCCTCATCGAGCGCGGCCCCTCGCGCGTCTCGCCCTTCACGATTCCTTCCCTCATCGCGAACATCGCCTCGGGCGTCGTCGCGATCGAGTTCCAGGCCAAGTCCGTCAATTTCGGCGTGGTCTCCGCCTGCGCTTCGGGCTCCCACGCCCTCGGCGAAGCCCTCCGCCACATCCGCGACGGGCATGCCGACATCATGCTTTCCGGCGGTTCCGAAGCCGCCATCACGCGCCTCGGTTACGCCGGCTTCTGCAACATGAAGGCGATGTCGACCGACTTCAACGACACGCCGGAGAAGGCTTCCCGTCCGTTCGACAAGCTCCGCGACGGTTTCGTCATGGGCGAAGGCGCCGGCGTCCTGGTGATCGAATCCCTCGAGCACGCCCAGGCCCGCGGCGCCCGCATCTATTGCGAGCTGGCCGGCTACGGCGCCACGTGCGACGCCTACCACATCACCGGTCAGGACCAAGAGGGCAAGGGCCTCGCGCTCTGCCTCAATCGCGCCCTCGCCGAGGCGGGCATCGACAAGTCCGAAGTGGGTTACATCAACGCCCACGGCACCTCGACCCCGATCAACGACCGCTGCGAGACCCTCGCGATCAAGCGTACTTTCGGCGACCTCGCCCCCAGGATCTCCATCTCCTCGACCAAGTCGATGACCGGCCACCTGCTGGGCGCCGCCGGCGGCGTCGAGGCGGCCGCCTGCGTGATGGCCATCCACACGGGGATGATCCCGCCGACGATCAATTACGAGAACCCCGATCCGGACTGCGACCTCGACTACACGCCGAACGTCGCCAAGGCCCGCAAGGTCGACGTGGCCATCTCGAACAACCTCGGCTTCGGCGGGCACAACGCTTCGCTGATCTTCAAGCGTCTCTGAGCAGGCGCGCCTGCCAGGCGCCTTCCTCGGCTCCGCGAGGCCGGCTGGTCAGTTCTCCTTAGTCCGTCCGCCATGTCGCCCCGTCTGACTTCCCTAGCGCTCGCGATCCTCGCGTCCTGCGCCTTGTCCGCGGCCGAGCCGGACGCCGTGCCGACGCACCTGAAGGTGACGGCCGCGTTCACCCGGCCCGGCAAGGACGGCAAGCCGGAGGTCTATGCCGAGCCTTCCGTCATCACGGTCGACGGCAAGACGGCGACCATTCGCGTCGGTTCGGCCGAAGACGGGTTGGTCTTCACGGTGACCCCGAAGGTCAATCCGGACGGCACCTTGACGCTGGGGACCATGACGGAGTCCGGCGAGGCCGCGCCGCCGCCTGCCGCGGTTCCGGCCGTCAAGGAGGCTTCCCGGTCGGCGCGTCCGCCGGGCGCTCCGCCTTTGTTCCACGGCGTGCTGACCAAGGACGGCCTGTTCTCGATCGAAGACGCCGCGGGCAAGCGCCAGTGGGTCCCTCTCGGCCGACGGATCGACGGCTGGACGCTGCGTTCTTATGACGAGAAGCGCGAGGCGCTCACGCTGTCGCGGCTGGGCCAGTCGGTCGAACTCGTGCTGCACAAGGCGGTCATCATCGACGCCCCGGTGACGCGGTCCGGTGTTCCGCGCGCTCCTGTCAGCATCACGGTCAAGCCCGGCGCCAAGACGACCGTCAGCGCCGAAGGCGGGCGTACCATCGAGCTCGCGGCGGAGGTCCTCGACCTGACGAAATAACCCGCGCTCAGGCCCGGTCGCCTCAGCCGACGTCGAGGTGGCCGACTTTGACGAGGATGGTGGCGCCTTCCGGTCCGGTGAAAGGCCGGTGCTGGCTCAGGTGCGGGCTGCGAATCCAGGTGCCGGCCGGGTAACGGCCATGCTCGTCGCAGAAAACTCCGTC
>JBDLWC010000123.1:0-3568 GCA_039804485.1 Verrucomicrobiota bacterium | reverse complement strand
TTTCGTCGTCATGCTGTTGGTGGGTGGGCTTTTACTAGGCAGGGCAGGGCGGACTGCAATGCTGGGAAGCAGTCCCAGCGAAGGTGGTGGCGGTTAGCGGTCGGCGGTTGGATGAGGGCTGCATGCGTGCCGACGGCCGAAATACCTGTCCCTTTGGCAGGTGTTTGTTGGCCTGACCGCTGACCGCCAACCGCTAACCGCCAACCGCTACCACCATATGCCCGTTATCCCCCTAATGTTCTCGCCCTTTCCGTTTCTCCTACTCACTTTGCGACAATGTCGTTTGATTCCTTAGGCCTCGATGCCTCCATTCTCAAAGCCGTGGCCGACCAGGGCTACACCGAGCCGACGCCGATCCAGAAGGCTTCGATCCCGGTCATCATCGAGGGGCATGACGTCATCGGCGTCGCCCAGACGGGCACCGGCAAGACCGCCGCCTTCACCCTGCCGCTGCTGACCAAGCTGGTGCAGACCAAGTCCAACGCCCACCAAGGCCGCGTCCGCTGCCTGATCCTGGCCCCGACGCGCGAACTGGTCGTCCAGATCGCCGAGAACGTCGCCGCGTACTCCCGCTATTCCGGCGCCACCGTCGCCACCTGCTACGGCGGCGTCTCCGAGCGTCCCCAGATCGCCGCCCTCCGCCGCGGCTGCGACTTCCTCATCGCCACCCCGGGCCGCCTGCTCGACCTCGGCGGCCAGGGCCACGGCGACTTCTCCGCCGTCGAATACCTGGTGCTCGACGAAGCCGACCGCATGCTGGACATGGGCTTCCTCCCCGCGATCAACACGATCGTCCGCGCGCTCCCCAAGGAACGCCAGACGCTGATGTTCTCCGCCACGCTCTCCCGCGAGATCGAGACCCTCACCAAGCAGTACCAGCGCGAGCCTAAGCTCATCGAGGTCGGCCGTCGCTCCAATCCCGCCGAGACGGTCACCCAGCTCCTCTACGAGTGCCCGGGCGCCCTCAAGCAGGTCATGCTGCATCACCTCCTGAAGGACGAGGCCCTGAAGATGGTCCTGGTCTTCGCCCGCACGAAGCACGGCGCCGACCGCATCTGCCGCAAGCTCCAGGGCGAGGACATCAGCTGCGCCGCCATCCACGCCAACCGCTCGCAGAGCCAGCGTCAGCGCGCCCTGCAGGCCTTCAAGAACAACGAGATCCGCGTGCTCGTGGCGACCGACATCGCCTCGCGCGGCATCGATGTCGACGGCATCACCCACGTCTTCAACTTCGACTTCCCTGACCAGCTCGAGGACTACGTCCACCGCATCGGCCGCACCGGCCGCGCGCTGTCGACCGGTACCGCCATCACCTTCGTCACCCGCGAAGACCTCGGCGAACTCCGCCGCCTCGAGCGCATCGTCGGCAAGCACCTGCATTGCGGCAAGCTCCCTGGTTTCGATTACACGCAGCAGGCTCCCGCCCGCACGCCGGAAGACTTCCAGCGTCACCAGGACCCCCGCGCCGGCGCGCATAACAGCGAACGCGAAGGTCGCCCCCAGGGCGGTCGTCACGGCGGCTACCGCGCTTCCCAGGGTAACTACCGTCCCTTCGGTCGTCCGGGTACCCGCCGCAGCGGCGGACCTAAGTAAGCCCTCAAGAGGCTCGAAACATCAGCCCGGCGACCCCGGGCTTTTTTGTGCCTTGCCGCGTGGGGTCCCTTTTCGGCAGGCATCGCTGCAGAAGCGGACCTCGTCCCAGCAACGGGCCCACTTCTTGCGCCAGGTGAAGGGCCGCTGACAGGCCGGACAGGTCTTGGACGGCAGGTTCTCTTTTTTGACACCGCGCATGCCGGCAGGGGAGCGGATAGGCATGGGGAAGCAAGCCGACCCATGCATTGCCGTCGTGATGCCGAGGACAGCACGGGGTGCTGTCCCTACCTTGCCAGGGAACTTGCCATCAGGGCTTTTCGACTTCCCTTGAGGCGGTGGGCCCCACCGTCCGTCTCATCCTTGGCGATCAGCTGAACCCGGAGCACTCCTGGTTCAGGCGGGTCGACTCCCAGGTGACCTATGTGCTGATGGAGGTCCGTTCCGAGACGGATTACGTGGTGCACCACGCCCAGAAGGTCATCGCGATCTTCGCCGGGATGCGCCGGATGGCGGAGCTGCTGACCAAGCAAGGCCATCAGGTCCGTTGCTTCCGGTTAGGAGACAAGGACAACCGCCAGAACTTCGCGGAGAACCTGCGGCGGGTCTTCAAGGAGACCAAGGCCGTCCGCTTCGAATACCAGGAGCCCGACGAATACCGACTCGACCAGGATCTGCGCGCCTTCGCCGCCGATTGCGGTCTGGTCACGGCCTGCGTCAGCTCCGAGCACTTCCTCGACGGGCGTGCCGGGGTGGCCGGCCATTTCCAGAAGGACGCGAAACGCTGGCTGATGGAGTCGTATTACCGGCGGATGCGCGTGCACACGCGCCTGCTGATGGAGGAAGACGGCACGCCGGCCGGAGGGGAATGGAATTACGACAAAGAGAACCGGAAGCCGTGGAAGGGCACGCCGCCTCCGCCGAAGGCTTGGGACGTCTCCCACGACCACTCGACGCTCTGGGATGAGATCCAGGCCGCCGGGGTGAAGACGATGGGCAAGCCCTGCGCGCAGGCCTTCCCGTGGCCCCGCGACCGCCAGGAAGCGCTCCGGCAGCTCGACGCCTTCATCGAACGGGGCTTGCCGGATTTCGGCGATTACGAGGACGCGATGCACACGTCATCGGACCGCCTTTTCCATTCGCGCCTGTCGTTCGCGCTCAACGTGAAGCTGCTGTCGCCGATGGAAGTCGCCCAAGCGGCGGCGGACGCCCATGCGCGCGATCCTCGGCGTTATCCGCTGGCGGCCACCGAAGGCTTCGTGCGCCAGATCATCGGGTGGCGCGAATACATCCGCGGGGTCTACTGGGCCAAGATGCCGGGTTACGCCGATGCCAACGGCCTCGGTCATGCGTTGTCGCTGCCGTCCTGGTTCTGGACGGGCAAAGTGAAGATGAACTGCCTGCGTCATTCCGTCGGGCAGTCGCTCGACACCGCCTACGCGCACCACATCCAGCGCCTGATGGTCATCGGGTCGTTCTGCCTGACGGCCGGCGTGGACCCCGCCGAAGTCGAACGCTGGTACCTGGGCGTCTATATCGACGCCTTCCAATGGGTCGAACTGCCCAACGTGATCGGGATGAGCCAGCACGCCGACGGCGGTTTCCTGGCCAGCAAGCCCTACTGCTGCGCCGCGAGCTACGTCTCCAAGATGTCGAACTACTGCGGGGGCTGTCCTTACGACCCCAAAGATCGCACGGGCCCGCTGGCTTGTCCGTTGAACGCGCTCTATTGGGACTTCTGGCTGCGCCACCAGGATCGCTTCCTCAACAACCCGCGGATCGGCATGGCCGTGCGCCAGGCGGCCAACATGTCGCCCGCTGAGCAGGCCGCGGTCAGGAAGAAAGCCGCGGAGCTACGGGAATCGATCGAGGAGCTTTAAGAGCAGAGGACTGGGGGGAGGACTGCGTTGAGGACTGAATGGAGGGCTGAATGGATTCAAGGCCGCGGCCATCCGGTCTCCGGTTTCCCTTTGAGCGC
>JBDLWC010000122.1:0-7872 GCA_039804485.1 Verrucomicrobiota bacterium | reverse complement strand
CGACCCCCTCGGCGAATTCCTCGGGGCCGTGCATGCCGATCCCGTCTACCACGTGCTCGCTCAGCCTGGTCTGGGCGAACGGACGCAGCCGCCCGTCAGCACGCCGGTCGGCCGGAGCCTTGGTTATCACCTGCGCCCCGGCAGGCACGACATCCTCCCCGAGGACTGGAAGAACTTCGCCGATTTCGCTGACCGCGTGATGCCGCCTCGCTAAGCCGAGCAGGGGAAGGGTTGACTCTCCCCCGTCGCCTTGGTTCATTGCAGGCAGGTACCCGTATTTCAATGGATAGAATTCTGGCCTCCGAAGCCGGCGATTTGGGTTCGAATCCCAACGGGTGCACCACTTTGAGGCTGGGTAGGGCGGGTTCTCCGAACCCGCCGTTGAACCGGACGAACACGGTGCTCTGAAGGCTGACGGACGGCTCGGTGAGCCGTCCCTGCCTCGGCGCAGAACTCAACCCGAAGCCGGATGATGGGCCGGGGTCCATGACCGCGGCATTCTTTCCGGTTTCCGGTCTCCCTTGGCTTTAATCACCCGCAGTATCCGGCTCCCGTTCGCCCGTCACTTTGCCGCCGACCGTGAGCATCACGATGAGTCCGATCACGGCGTAACAGAGGGACGAACCCAGCAGCACGTTGCGCAGTTTGAAGAGGTCGGTCATCCAGCCCATGATGATGGCGGCGAAGGGCAGGAAGCCGAAGAAGCTCAGTCCGGCGACGGCGGAGACGCGGCCGCGCAGTTCGGCGGGCGAACGCTCCTGGACGATCGTGTTGGCGAGTCCGACCAAGGTCGACACGCCGACCGCGAGGGCGACCAGCGACCCGCCGGCCCAGACGAGCCCGTTCGCCTGGCTCAGGCTCACCAGCGCGCCGCAGGCCAGCACCATCCCGGCGAGGATCGCCAGGCGGCGCTGTTCCGCGCGCAGGGCCATGATGAGCAGCGAGCCCGAGACCGAACCGAGGCCGGAGCAGAGCATCAGCAGGCCCATCTCCGCGGGGGTCGCGCCGAGGTCGTTCTTGGCGTAGATCGGCAGCAGCACGATGATGACCGGGAAGACGAAGAGGGTGTTCGTCGCGAGCAGGGCGACCATCGCCAGGCTGGGCTTGTCCTGACGCACGTGGCGGAAACCTTCGCCCGCTCCGCCTTGGCGCTTCTGCTCTTCCTCGACCGTGCCCTGCGGCCGGCGGGGCAATGTCGCCAAGGCGACCATCAGCGCCAGGAACGAGGCCGCGTTCAGGTAGAAGGCCCATTCGGCGCCGTAGCGACCGACCAGATAGCCCGCGGCCGCGGGTCCGACCAGACGGGTGGCGTGGAAGACCGCGCGGTCGACGGCGACCGCCTTGGCGACGTGCTCGGGCGCGACGAGTTCGGGGACGATCGCCGCGGCCGCCGGCATCTCGAAAGAGCTGGAGACGCCCAGCAGGGCGGCCGCGACGATGATGTGCCAGGTCTGCAAGGCGTCTTGGGCGACGAGCATGCCGATGGCCAGGGCGAAGCCGATCTGGGCGAGCTGGCAGACCTGCAGGATGCGGCGTTTGTCGTAGCGGTCGGCGCTGGCGCCGCCCAGCCGGAACAGCATCAGCATGACCACGCCGCTGGCGAGGTGCGGGGAGGCCTGCAGCAGGCCCTCGTAATGGCGCAGGCCTTCGCGGGCGACGACTTCCGTCATGACCCATCCCAGCGCCATGCCCTGCATCCAGGTGCCGGTCATCGAGACGCCTTCGCCGATCATGTAGCGCGTGAACGGCCCGTTCGGGAAACGTTCGGCGGCTGGACTGGCGGCGGGTTCGGGCATCGGTGTCAACGTAGGGTCTATCGACGTCGAAGTATAGGTAAAGCGTGCGGGTGAGGTCTCCTTGGTCTTCCGCGCCCTTTCTCGGCGGCCTGCGGGGGCGGGCGGGCTTGATTTCGGGGTTTTATCTTTCCTCCGTCCTCCGTCATCCTTCCTCTGTCCTCACCACCATGCCCATCGTTCCCGGTCTCCTCAGCCCTTATGACGCCGTCCGCGGCTTCGTCTACCTGCCCCGTCTCGTCTCCAAGATCCGCCTGCATGCCGCCGGCCGGTTGCATCCCGATTTCGTCAACAACCTCGGCAAGGCCTTCGATGACCGCTGCTGCCAGTATCTCGGGGTAGGCTACGACGCGCTCCGCGTCTGGGTGCTGCAGCATCCGGACGCCACGGCGGAGCAGGTCCTGGCGTGGGCCGAAGCCACGGGTCGCAAACTGTCCACCAATGACATCGAGATCTGGAACAGCTTCATGACCAAGCGCGGCTGGCGCGACGAGGCCAACGAGGTCCTGCTGCGCCGTCTCAAGGAGAACGGCCTCACGGCCGACGCCGGCGTTGACACGATGTTCGACTACATCGAGGTCGACGAAGGTCGTCCGGCCCGCCGATCGGCGCTCTGAGCGCCCGGGCTCCGCTCGCTCAGGCGAAGTGTCCGTAACCGCGCGCCTGCAGGGGCTGGCCGGTGGCCAGGTCGCGGACGACCCCTTCGCCCGCCTCGACCACGCCGAGCCGCGTCAGCCGGGTCAGCGGAAACGCTTTGCGGAACGAGGCTTCCAGCCAGTCGGCCCGGTCGGCTTCGACCGAGAACAGCAGCTCATAGTCTTCGCCGTCCTGGAGGGCGTGTTCGCTCGCCGGTTTGCCGTCGGCCTTGGCGAGAGCCAGCGCCGCCGCGGAGAGCGGGAGCGAGGCCACGTCGATGCGGGCGTCGTGTTTCGGCCCGAGCAGGCCGGGGAGGTCTTTGGCGAGCCCGTCGGAGAGGTCCGTGCAGGCGGTGACCTCGCCTTGGCCGCAGAGCCATTCGCCCTCGGCGAGGCGCGGGGTGAAATCGAGGTGCTTGCCGTAGAGCGAACCGCCGAGCTCGCCGGTCACGAAGACGGCGTCGCCCGTCGCGCACCGTCGCCGGGTCAGGAGGCGATGGGCGAAGCCCTGCACGGCGACCGTGCCGACGAACGTGCCCGGCGCGCCCCGGCAGATGTCGCCCCCGACGACGCGCAGGCCCGCCTTGGCGGCCGCGCGGCCCGCCCCGTGGGCGAAGTCGGCCAGCCAGGCCGCGTCGACGTCCTTGCCGAGCACCAGCGACAGCAACGCGTCGGACGGCACGGCCCCGGCGGCCGCGAGGTCGCTGAGGTTGCGGTTCACCAGCTTGGCGCCGGCGCGGATGCCGTCGCACGCGGCGTCGAAGTGGCGGCCCAGCAGCACCGAGTCGATCGTGCTCACGCGCAGGGCGCGGCCGCCTTGGGTCGGCAGGTGGGCGCAGTCGCCGCCGGGTCCTTCGGGGAAGGCCGGCGCGGCCTCCGCGAGGGCCTGAACCACGCGACGGATGATCTCCTCCTCGGTCAGCGGGGCGATCGATCGTTCGGCCAAAGAGGTGAGGGCGCCCATGGGGTCAGAGGTTGGAGGCGGCCGGCGCGAGCTTGAGCCACAGCAGGTTCCAGCCGTTGAAGCAGGCGTGGGCCGCCATGCAGGTCAGCAGGCCGTGGCGGTCGCGCACCAGGCACATGAACATCCCGAAGCCGAGAAGCGGCAGCGCGGCCGAAGCGCTCAGGTGGGCCGCGCTGAACACCGCTCCTGTCAGTACGATCGCGAGCGCGCGGGCATGGCGTTCGCTCACGGACCGGCCCAGCCGCCGCAAGCCCGGATAGAGCATCCCGCGGAAGGCGAGTTCCTCCATGATCGGGGCGCCGACCGTCACCGCGACGGCGATGGCGGCGAAAGACCAGGTGCCGGCGTCGGTCTTGAGCACGAGGTCGACGATCGCCTGAGGTTCGTCCGCCGGCGCCGGACCCGTCAGGCCGCGCAGGGCGAGCTGCTCCCAGCCGAAGTGGACGCCTTTCCACGTCAGCGACAGCGCCAGACCCAGCGCGAACAGGCAGATCATCACGACCCCGAGGCCGGGCAGGGTGAAGCCCTCGCGGGCGCGACGGAAGCCGCGGGCTCCCGACATGTCGCCTTCGTCGCTCGCGGGCGCCCAGCTCAGCGTGGCGGGAGCGGCCAGGCTCATCGCGAGCATGACCACGATGGCCGCGCTTTGTCCGAGGAAGGCGGACAGGAAGACATGGGTGAGGGAGATCCCGAAGAGCGTCTGGAACGATTGCGTGGCCATGCCGGAGACGAGGCCGAAGATCAGGCTGAAGGACGCCAATCCCGTGAACATGGCCAGGGCGGCGTCGGTGGCCGAGAGCGTCGGTCGCGACTCATGCCGAGGCAGACCACGCCAGGCGCGGAGCGCGAAGCCGCCCGCCAGCGCCGCGGCCAGGTTCACCGCCAAGCACGCCCAATCCCATGGGCCGAAGGCGGCGAGGCCCTGTCGGAGGGATTCCATGCGGGCTTAGGCGCCGTGCACCTGCCGGCCGCCGACGAAGGTCGCCCGGACCCGTCCCGTGAGCGCGTGGCCGAGGAGCGGGTTGTTGCCGGATTTCGAGAAGAGGTCCGCGCGGGCGGGCTTCCAGGCGGCCTCCGGGTCGAGGAGCACCAGGTCGGCCGGCTGGCCGAAGCCCAGCGTGCCGGCGGCGAGTCCGAGGACCTTGGCCGGGCCATGGGTCAGGCGGGCGAGCAGGAGAGGCAGGTCGGCGTGGCCGCCGGCGACGAGGGCCGTGTGGGCGGCCGCGAAGGCCGTCTCCAACGTCGCCGCGCCGAACGGCGCGAGGTCGAACTCGCAGTCCTTCTCGGTCGCCGTGCACGGCGAGTGGTCGGAGCAGATCGCGTCGATCGTGCCGTCGACCAGCGCGCCGATGAGCGCGCGGCGGTCGGCCTCTTCGCGCAGGGGCGGGTTCGTCTTCAGGCTCGTCCCGTAGCTGGCCAGCGCGGCGTCGGTGAGCAGCAGATGCAGCGCGGAGACTTCGGCGGTCACGCCGAGCCGCTTCGCCTTGGCGCGGCGGACGATGTCGGCGGAGCCGCCGGAGGAAAGGTGCTGCAGGTGGATGCGCGCCTGCGTGAGCTCGGCCAGGAGGCAGTCGCTGGAGGCGACGATCTCCTCGGCCGCGCGGGACCAGCCGCGCAGCCCGAGGCGCAGCGACCAGGCGCCCTCATGCATCTGCGAGCCTTCGGTCATGCTGCTGTCCTGGCAGTGGTCGAGCACCACCAGGTCGAACATGCGGGCGTATTCGAGCGCCCGGCGCATGATCTCGTTGTTCTGCACGCCGGAGGTCGTGTCGGTCACCGCGACGACGCCGGCCTTCTTCATCGTGCCCAGCGGCGCGAGGGCCTTGCCTTCATGGCCTTTGGTGAGCGTGCCCGCGGGCAGCACGCGCACCAAGGCGTCGCGCGAGCAGATCTCGCGGAGCAGCTGGAGCGTGCCCACGTTGTCCGCCGCCGGGAGCGAGTCGGGCATCGTGACGACGGTGGTGAAGCCGCCGGCGGCGGCCGCGCGGGTGCCCGAGGCGACCGTCTCGCGGGCGGAGCGGCCCGGTTCGCCCAGGCGGCAATGCAGGTCGACGAAGCCCGGGGCGACCACCAGGCCCTGCCCGTCGATCACGCGGGCCTTGGCCTGTTCGGCGGCGGAGAGCTTCCCGACGATGACGCCGTCGAGGGCGAAGACGTCGGCCTTGGCTTCGTCGCGGCCGGCGGAGGGGTCGATCACGCGGGCGCCGCGGATCCAGAGGGGGGAGGGGTCGGCGGGGTTCATCGGCTGATGGCTCCGGTGCAGAGGTGAAGGACGGCCATGCGGACGGCGACGCCGTTCCGGACCTGTTCGAGGATGACCGAGCGGGGGCCGTCGGCGACCTCGCTCTCGACTTCGACGCCGCGGTTGATCGGGCCCGGGTGCATCACGATCGCCTCGGGTTTGAGCCAGGCCGCGCGTTCGGCGTTCAGCCCGAACTGGGCCGTGTATTCGCCCAGCGACGGGAAGTGGGTGGTCGTCTGGCGCTCGTGCTGGATGCGGAGCAGCATCACCGCGTCGCAGTCCTTGAGCGCGGCGTGCAGGTCGTGCGCGATGCGCACCTGGGGGAAGGCGTCCTTGAGCGCGGCGGGGACGAGCGTCGCCGGTCCGGCGAGGGTGACCTCGGCGCCGAGCTTCGAGAGGCAGAGGATGTTCGAGCGGGCGACGCGGCTGAAGAGGATGTCGCCGAGGATCGTGACCTTGAGGCCTTCGACCTTGCCGAAGCGCCGCCGCAGCGTGAAGGCGTCGAGCAGGGCCTGCGTCGGGTGCTCGTGCGCGCCGTCGCCGGCGTTGACCACCGAGATGTCGAGGACCGAGCCCAGGTAGCGGGCCGATCCGGCGGAGGAGTGGCGCATCACGATGGCGTCGACGCCCATCGCGCGGATGTTCTCGGCCGTGTCGCGGAGGGTCTCGCCCTTGACCAGCGAGGAGGCCGTCGTGTTGATCGAGACGACTTCGGCGCCCAGCTTCTTGGCCGAGATCTCGAAGGCCGTGCGGGTGCGGGTGCTCGGCTCCAGGAAGAGGTTCACCACCGTGCGGCCCTTCATCAGGTCGAGTCCCTTGCCCGGCGCGAGCGCGGGCAGGAACTGGTCGGCTTGGCGGAAGAGCCGTTCGATCTCGGCGCGGGAAAGCTCCTCGATGCCGGTCAGGTCTTTTTTCGTCCAGGTGTCGTGTGTGGCCATGCGGTGCGGTTCCGGTGGCCCCAACGAGGTTAGGACCATGGGGAAAGTGAGGAGGGACGGCCCTTGGTCAAGGGATTAGACGACAGCGAAGGCGTGGGGGTGGGGTCGGGGGCAGGGGTCGGAGTGGGTAAAAGGCGGTGAGCCCCTTGTTTTGTTTAACTCCCCTGACCCCTACTCCTATCCCTGACCCTTGAATTATCGGGCGAGAAGTTCCCTGACCTTGGCGCCGATGGCGGCCGCCGCTTCGCTCTTCTTGTGCTGATGGGCGGCGACGACGTTCACGAGGGCGCTGCCGACGACCACGCCGTCGGCGACCTTGGCGATGGCCCGGACGTGCTCGGCGGTGGAGACGCCGAAGCCGACGCAGATCGGGAGGGAGGTGTGCTTGCGGATCTCGGCGACGGAAGCGGACAGGTTGGCGGCGAGCTCCGAGCGTTCGCCGGTCACGCCTTCGCGGGAGACGTAGTAGATGAAGCCCGACGCGTGCTGGGCGATGAGGGCGATGCGCGCGGGGGGCGTGGTCGGCGCCACGATGAAGATGTTGGCGAGGCCGTTCTTACGGGACGCCGCGATCAGTTCGCCGGCCTCTTCCGGCGGGCAGTCGAGGACCAGCAGGCCGTCGGCGCCGGCCGCGCGGACTTTGGCGCAATACGCCTCCAGGCCGAACGAGAACAGCAGGTTGTAATAGCAATAGAGCACGATCGGCTTGTCGGTGCCGGCGCGGACCGCGCGGAGGACGTCGAGCAGGCCGTCGTAGGTCATGCCGCTTTCGAGGGCGCGCTGGGCGGCGAGCTGGTTCGTCAGGCCGTCGGCCAGCGGGTCGGAGAAGGGCACGCCCACCTCGAGCACGTCGGCGCCGTTCCGGGCCAAGGACAGCAGGATCGCCTTGGAAGTCTCGACGTCGGGGTCGCCGGCGCAGACGTAACTCACGAAAGCCGGGCGGCCTTCGGCTTGGCAGCGCGCGAACGTCTGGGCTAAGCGATCCATGGGCGGAAGGAAGCCGGGTTTGGCGCCGAGGGCAAGGCGAAGGCGCGGAGCGTCCGCTTTCCCGGGTTGCCATCGGACGGCGCTTCCGCAAGCTGGAGCGGTCGGCCCAAGTGGTGGAATGGCATACACAGCAGACTTAAAATCTGTCGCCGCAAGGCTTACCGGTTCGAGCCCGGTCTTGGGTACGACAACCCTAGTCAATTTAAGTGATTCAATTTCAGTCACTTACATAAGTTTAACAAGGGTTTTTATACATATGTAAAGGATGTTGAAATATGAGCATATCAGTCTCCGTCAGCAGTTAAACTGTTCC
>JBDLWC010000121.1:0-5108 GCA_039804485.1 Verrucomicrobiota bacterium | reverse complement strand
CGAGATCTCGCCGGTGAAGGCGCCGTTCGACTTGTCATGCATGTTCTGGGCGCCGACGGCGAGGTGGGTGCCTTCGGTCGCGGCGGTCACCGCGGAAAGCGCGGTGAAAGGCGGACACAGGACCACCTGCACGGCGGATTCGATGCCGACGGCGGCCGCGATGGCCTTGACGAGCTCGGTGCCTTCCGTGGCCGTCTTGTTCATCTTCCAGTTACCGGCGATGAGGGGGGTGCGTTTGGACATAAGAGGGGATCAGGATGAATGTCTGCGGGGTCGCGGAGAGGGTCAGGCGGAGAGCGCCACGACGCCCGGGAGGGCCTTGCCTTCGAGGTATTCGAGGGAAGCGCCGCCGCCGGTCGAGCAGTGGGTCACCTGGGTGTCGACGCCGAACTTCTTGGCCGCCGTGGCGGTGTCGCCGCCGCCGACGATGGTGATCGCGCCACGCGCCGTGGCCTGGGCGACCGCCGCCGCCATGGCCTTGGAGCCGACGGCGAACTTGTCGAATTCGAAGACGCCGCAAGGGCCGTTCCAGATGACCGTGCCGGCGCGGCCGATGGCGGCCTCGTACAGCTTGATCGACTCGGGACCGCAATCCATGCCTTCCCAGCCGGCGGGGATGCCGGACTGCATGGTGGCGGGCCGGGTGTTGGAATCAGGGGAGAACTTGTCGCCGCAGAGGAAGTCCACCGGGAGGGTGACTTTCACCCCGCGGGCCTTGGCCTTGTCGAGCAGCTCCTGGACGATCTTCGCGCCTTCGGCGTCGAAGAGCGAGTTGCCGATCTCCATGCCGTCGCAGACCTTGCGGAAAGTATAGGCCATGCCGCCGCCGATGATGATCTCGTCGGCCTTCTCGATGAGGTTGCGGATGAGCGGGATCTTGTCGGCGATCTTGGCGCCGCCGAGGATGGCGAGCAGCGGGCGCTTCGGGTTGTTGAGCACGATGTCGAAGGCCTTCAGCTCGGCTTCGAGCAGGAAACCGGCGGCCTTGCGGGGCAGGTTGACGCCGACCATCGACGAGTGGGCGCGGTGGGCGGTGCCGAAGGCGTCGTTCACGTAGACGTGGCCCAGACGCGAGAGAGAGGCCCTGAATTCAGCCACTTTGGCGGGGTCGGCCTTCTGGCTGGTGCCGTCTTCGAGCTTCACTTTGCCTTCTTCCTCGATGTGGAAACGCAGGTTTTCCAGCAGCAGGATCTCGCCGGGCTGGAGGGCCTGGGCGGCGGCTTCGGCTTCGGCGCCGACGCAGGCGGCCACGAACTTCACGGGCTGGCCGAGGAGCTTCGCCAGTTCGGCGGCCACGGGGCGGAGCGAGAACTTCTCGACGACCTTGCCGTCCGGGCGGCCGAGGTGCGACATGAGCACCAGGGAGGCGCCGCCTTCGAGCAGGAACCTGATCGTCGGGATGGCGGCGGCGATGCGCTGGGTGTTCGTGATGGCGCCGGTCTTCTTGTCCTGGGGGACGTTGAAGTCGACACGGACGAGGACACGCTGGCCCTTGACGGAGCCGAGTTCGCGGAGGGTAGGAGCAGGCATGGTGGTGAAAGGAAGGACAGAAAGGCGTAAGCCGAGGGGTGGGAAGAACAAACCGCCCGCCGACTCGCAAACCGCCGCGACCGCCCTGCCCCGCCTCGCCGGAAGCCCAAAACAAGACAGGCGGCCCGGACGGGCCGCCTGTCGCGGAAGGAGCGCAGCCCGGCTCAGAGCTTGGCCGTGACCTTGCCCAGGAGCTCGACGACGCGGTTGGAGTAGCCCCACTCGTTGTCGTACCAGCTGATGAGCTTGAAGAAGTTCTTGTTCAGCTCGATCGAGGAGCCGGCGTCGAAGATCGACGAGCTCTTGTCGTGGATGAAGTCGGAGGAGACCACTTCTTCGTCGGTGTAGGCCAGGATGCCCTTCATGTAGGTCTCGGAAGCCTTCTTAAGGGCGGCCTTGATCTCGGCGAGGGAGGTGTCCTTGGTGGTCTTGACGGTGAGGTCGACGACCGAGACGGTCGGGGTCGGCACGCGGAAGGCCATGCCGGTCAGCTTGCCCTTCACTTCGGGGAGGACGAGAGCGACGGCGCGCGCGGCGCCGGTGGCGGAGGGGATGATGTTGATCGCGGCGGAACGGCCACCCTTCCAGTCCTTCTTGGACGGACCATCGACGGTCTTCTGGGTGGCGGTGTAGGCGTGGACGGTGGTCATCAGGCCTTCGGCGACGCCGAAACCTTCCTTCAGCAGCACATGGACGAGCGGCGCGAGGCAGTTCGTGGTGCAGGAAGCGTTGGAGATGATGTGGTGCTTGGAGGCCTCGTACTTGTCGTCGTTGACGCCGATGACGACGGTGATGTCCTCGTCCTTGGCCGGGGCGGAGATGATCACCTTCTTGGCGCCGGCTTCGAGGTGGCCCTTGGCCTTGGCGGCTTCGGTGAAGAGGCCGGTGGACTCGATGACGACCTGGACGCCGAGCTTACCCCAGGGGAGTTCGGCCGGGGTCTTGGCGGAGACGACGAGGATCTCCTTGCCGTTCACGACGAGGACGTCGTCTTCCAGCTTGTCCGGGGAGGACTTCTTGGAGGAGACGGTGCCGTTGAAGCGACCCTGGGTGGAGTCGTACTTGAGGAGGTAGGCGAGGTTGTCCGCGGGGACGATGTCGCCGACGGCGACGACGTCGAAGGTCGTGCCGAGGTGGCCCTGTTCGACGAGGGCGCGGAAGACGAGACGGCCGATGCGGCCGAATCCGTTGATAGCTACTTTGGTGGCCATGATATGGTGGTTGAAGAAATGGGTTTCCGCGGGAACGCGGAAGGGATGAAAAAGGCCCTGCCTCCCCGCATTGGCAAGCGAGAATGCGAATCAGGCGCCCGCCGACCAGACCGCCGAGCCCAAAGGCGGCAAAACCACCCTGCCCGCCTCGATCCTGGGAACGGGGCCGGGGGCGTGCAGGCAGGACGGGAAAGGCGAGAGGACCACGGGGGTCCACCCGCCGGCTCGGGGGAGATCAAGGATGACTTCCCGGTCGTGGGGGTTGCACGCCACCATGATCCGGGACGGACCCAGCCCGCCATCGGCGTTGAGCACGGCCACGAAAGCCTCGCCGTCGGCCTGATGGGTGACCTGCATCCACCCGGGAGAGACGACCTGCTTCGGGCGCATGGCCGCCCCCTTGGCGGAAAGCCGGAAACCGATGAGCCGCGCCACGAACTCATGCTCGGCCCGGAAACGCTCGAGGCGGACCGGGTCGAGGCGGTTGAGGTCGCCCCGGCGCCAGGTGTTGCTCACCCCCCGCTTGGTCATCAGGAAATCCTGCCCGGCGCACAGCATCGGGACGCCCGCCGAACAGAGCAGGATGACGTGCATCATGCGGGTGCGCAGGACATCGCGCGGTGACGGGTCGAGCGCATCGGCGCCCGCCTGCTCGGTGATGCGGTCCAGCCAGGCCATGTCGTCGTGCGACTGAGCGTACCGCAGGCGCGCGGAGGGCCGGAAACCGCAGGCGGCGACATGGTGCAGCAGGTCGGCGGCCTTGGCGTGTCCGCGGACATAAGCCGGCAGGAATTCCCGGAAAGCGTCGTCCCAGCTCGTCCAGGCGGTGTGATCGAGGTCGCGCGCGATGTGACCGCGGAAACTCCAAGGCTCGGCGATCAGGATCTTGCGCGGCGCGCGCGCGCGGAAGTCCTCCTCGATCTCACGCAGCAAGGGCGTGCCCAGCAGTTCGGCCAGATCCAGGCGCACGCCGTCCACGCCCAGGGTCTCCGTCCAATGCCGCAGGGCCGCGTGCACCAGCCGCTTGAACATCGGCGCCTCGGCGCGCACGTCGTTGCCGCAACCGCTCCAGTTGGTCAGCCTGCCCTGCGGGTCGACACGATAGTAATAGGGCGCATCGATCGAGCCGAGTCCGTCGGGCGAACCGAAATGGTTGAGCACGACGTCCATGATGACGGCGAGGCCCGCCTCATGGCACGCCCGCACGAGGTCGCGGAACTCTTCCAGCGCGACGGCGCCGGGCGCGGTCGCGTAGGGATTCGCGACGCCGAAAGCGCTGACCGGCATGTATCCCCAATGATATTCCCCGGCGTCGGCGTGTTCGAACTCCGCGCACGGCAGCAACTCGAGCGCGTTGACGCCGAGAGCCCGGAGATAATTGCCGTGGGTACGCACCAGACGGGCGAGGTCGCGGTAGCCGCCACCGGACGCGGTCCCCTCGGCCAACCCCAGCAGGTCCCGCAGATGGCCCTCGAGGATGACGAGGTCCTCGACCGGCGGCGGGACGAAACCGTCGGAGAAAGGGCGCAACGACTCGGGTCCGAGGATGAGGCCGGCGGCCTGGCGCGGGCCGACCACCGCCTTGGCCCAAGGGTCGACCAACTGGGTCGAACCGAAGCGCTCTTCGGTGGCGTCGCCCGCGGCGGTCACGGACAGCCAGTATGTGGCTCCGGTGAGATTCTCCGGATGGACGCCCGACCACGCCCCCTGCCCTTCAGGCTTCAGTTCGAGAAGGTGGTGGGCGCCCTCCCCGGGGTGCCGCCAGGTGACTTCCACGGCGCGCGCCCGCGGAGCGAAGACGCGGAAACGCGTCCGGCGCGCCTCGACGATCGCGCCGAAGGCGCCCGCCGGCTCGAGGACGTCGAGCGGATCGGAGGCGAGGATTTCGGCGAGCTCGAGGACCTCCGGCTGCTCGAGCACCATCCGCACGGGCACCCCGGCCGGATCGACGTCGGCCGCATGGAAGCGGAAGACATGCCGGTCCGTCCGCTCACGGCCGATCACGAGATTGCGGTGATGCTGCGGATCGCGCCGGACGTTGTCCGCGTCATGCGGCGGCTCGATCCAGCGTCCGCCGTCGCGCCGGAACTTGAATTCGACCTCGGCCGCATCGCCGAAGACCTCCGCCATCGGCACCTCCAGCGCGTAGCCTTCGGCTCCGTTCACGCAGACCGGCCGCAACGTCCAGCGCTCCATGTCGGCGGCCCGCCCCCAGTCGTTGAACGGACCGGCGACCTCGATGATGTGCTCGGAGGATTCCGGGCAAAGGGCTTTCCAGAAAAAGAAGTGGACCCTTCCGCCCTGCAACCAATGACCCGAACGCAGGGCCCACGCCCGCACGTCCGCGGGCTCCAGGCCGACGAGCCT
>JBDLWC010000120.1:0-2696 GCA_039804485.1 Verrucomicrobiota bacterium | reverse complement strand
TGGGTTTCGGACTTCTCTTCCTGGGCCAGGCGCTGGCGCTTCTGTTCGAGCCACGACGAGTAGTTGCCTTTCCAGGGTATGCCACGGCCGCGGTCGAGCTCGAGGATCCAGCCGGCGACGTTGTCGAGGAAGTAGCGGTCGTGTGTAACCGCGATCACCGTCCCCGGATAGCTATTTAAATGATGCTCGCGCCCCGCCACCGATTCGGCGTCGAGATGGTTCGTCGGTTCGTCGAGCAGGAGGATGTCCGGCTCCATGAGCAGCAGCCGGCAAAGGGCCACCCGGCGTTTCTCGCCGCCCGAGAGGGCCGAGACCAGCGCGTCGCCCGGGGGGCAGCGCAGGGCCTCCATCGCCATCTCCAGCCGGGCGTCGAGATCCCAGCCGCCGCGGGTGTCGAGGATCGCCTGGATCTCGCCTTGGCGGGCCAGGATCTTCTCCTGCTCCGCGGGATCGTCGACTTCCGCCACTTTCACGAAGGTCTCGTCATATTCCTCGAGCAGGGCCTTCATCGGGCCCGCGGCCTGCATCACGCAGGCCTGGACGGTGAGGTGCTCGTCGAGGCGCGGCTCCTGGGCCAGATACCCCATCGTATAGCCGGGGACCTGGCTGAGCGCGCCGTCGAACTCCTTGTCCTCCCCGGCCATGATCTTGAGCAGCGTGGACTTCCCCGAGCCGTTGAGGCCCAGGACCCCGATCTTGGCCCCGTAGTAGTAGGAAAGGGAAATATCACGGAAAACGGGTTTCTTTTCGAAGTACTTCGTGACCCCTGTCATCGTGAAGATTACTTTGTCGTCAGCCATGGCGCCAAGGTTCGGCCAAGCCCCTCCGGGGGCAAGCGGAACCTCCTCCGGGACCGAGGCGAGCGCACTTGACATCCCCCGGGGGAGACCCCCAAAGTCATCTTCAGTTCACCTTTACCGAGGTGGGTCCTGCCGGACCCGCTTTTTTTGTCCCCAAATCATTTCACCGCCAACCCGCACCCACCATCATGAGCGTCGATATCAAACCCTTCCTCCAGTATCTCGAAAAGGAGAAGAACATCAAAAAAGAAGAGGCCTGCGCCCTGATCGTCGAGGCCATCAAGTCCTCGGTCGAGAAATCCGTCATGGCGGGCCAGAACGTCGAAATCGACGCCGACCCCGTCTCCGGCAAGCTCGTCGCCCATGTCGTCCTGCGCGTGACCGACTCCGTGTCGGACCCCCTTCAGGAAATCAACCCGGTCGCCGCCGCCCTCATCCAGTCCGACGTCAAGGTGGGCGAGGAAGTCCGGAAGCCCATCAACGTGGCGGACCTCGGCCGCATCGCCGCCAAGACCACGCAGCAGCTCCTCAACCAGCGCTTCCGCAAGATCGAGAAGGACCAGGTCTTCCTCGAGTACAAGGACAAGGTGGGCGACATCGTCACCGGCACCGTCCGACGCACCGAACGCGGCAACGTCATCATCGAGCTGGGCACGGCCGAGGCCGTCCTCACGCACAAGGAACGCTGCCATGGCGACGAGTTCCGCACCGGCGACCGCATCCGCTGCCTCCTCCTCGAGATCCGCGAAGACCCGCAGCGCGGCCGCGAGTTCGTCCTCTCGCGCGCCAACCCGGCCTTCGTCCGCCGCCTCCTGGAGCTCGAGGTCGCCGAGATCGCCGACAAGACCGTCACCATCGCCGCCATGGCCCGCGACCCGGGCTACCGCACCAAGATCGCCGTCGACTCCCGCGACCCGAAGGTCGACCCCGTCGGCGCCTGCGTCGGCGCCCGCGGCGCCCGCGTCCGCAACATCGTCAAGGAACTCGGCGGCGAGAAGATCGACATCATCCGCTACCATGCCGAGCCGCTCAAGCTGCTCGAAGAAGCCATCCGTCCGGCCAAGCCGCGCAACGTCCGCATCGACGAACGCACCCGCTCCATCTTCTTCGAAGTGGACGAGGATGACATGCGCATCGCCATCGGCAGCAAGGGCCGCAACGCCCGCCTGACCTCCAAGCTGATGGGCTGGGGCCTCAACATCCAGAAAGCCACCCACGCCGCCGAAAGCTTCGAAGCGAAGGCCGGCGACGCCGCCGTCCGCATCGCCGATCAGCTCGGCCTGCCCGCCGAGCTCATCGCCAAGTTCGTCGGCCTCGGCATCTCCAGCGTCGAAGCCCTCGAAGGCGCGACCGTGGAAGACTTCAAGGAAAGCGGCATCCCGACCGAAGAGGTCGAAGCCGTCCTCGCCGCCTACGCCAAGGGTCGTCGCGCCTAATCTCCCCACCGCCCTAAAGACCCCCTTCGCCCGCGCCCATGACCGAGAAGAAGAAATCCGAAGCCAAGAAGCCCGCGACCACGCAGCGTTTCAGCGACGTGGCCAAGGAGCTCGGGCTCGAGGTCAAAGCGCTGCTCGCCATCGTCGATCAGTTCGTGGTCGCTCGCCCCGAGTACAAGGACTACGTCTACACCGACGGCAAGAAGCCCGCAGCCTCGAGTAATTTCGGCAAGATCTACCGGGAAGAATTCCTGGCCTTCGCCGCGGACAAGCTCCCCAAGAAAGCCGAGGCCGCGCCCGAGCCGGTGGTCGAGGCGCCCAAAGCGCCCGAGCCGGCCAAGCCGGTGACCGCCACGCCGGTCGCCAAGGCCGCCACGCCGCCGGCCGTCAGCCTGCCGCCCCGTCCCACCATCGCGCCGACTCCGCCCCCGGCCGCCCGGCCGCCCGTCGCGCCCGTCAT
>JBDLWC010000119.1:0-2947 GCA_039804485.1 Verrucomicrobiota bacterium | reverse complement strand
AGCCTTCAAGCTGCCCGTCGACCGTTGGACCGCGCCCGTGCTGAACTACGCCCTCACCTACACCCTCAAAGACGACGTCGCCGCCCTCGTCGCCGGCGGCAAGCTCGACCTCGCGGACAATCCTGAGGCCGCGAAGTACCTGAAGGGCGAGCTGAAGATCGGCCAGCCCGTCGCCGAGGCCGGCACCCAGTCGAAGCCCGCGCGCAAACTCACCGCCGCCGAGGACAAGATCTTCAAGCTCGGGCGGGAAATCTACTTCCGCGACGCCCATTGCGCCACCTGCCACCAGGCGGACGGCAAGGGCCTCGAGAACATCTATCCCCCGCTCGCCAAGAGCAACTGGCTCGATGACGACGAACGCATCATCAAGATCCTGCTCAAGGGCGTCTGGGGTCCGATCACCGTCAACGGCAAGAACTACGACCCCACCAAGGGCGTCCCGCCCATGATGGGCTTCGGCGGGCTCCTGAACGACCAGGAAGCCGCGGCCGTGCTGAGCTACGTCCGCCTCTCCTTCGGCAACAACGGCAAGTTCGTCTCGCCTGAGACCGTCAAGAAGGTGCGTGCGGCCACCCAGGACCGCGTCAACTTCTACCAGACCGATGAGCTCCTGAAAGCCCACCCCTTGGCGCCGGCCGCCCCCGCGAAGAAATAAACCAGGGAAGATCGCCGGCTCCGACCCGGAGCATCAGGGCGGGCGCGACCAAGGTCGTAGCCCGCCCTTTTCGCGGGTTTTTTGGGCGTTCCGCACCCGGCCGGGCATGAGGAGGTTGACCTTTGTCGGCGCCGCGTGATTCATCGAATCATGCGTCTCCTCCCCTGCTTCGCGCTTCTCTCCCTCGCCGCGTTCACGCAGGCGCAGGATTTCGACTTCAGCGGCATCCCGGCCGACCATGCGATCGTCGTCGCCTCGACCGGCACGCGCGGGCTGCGCATCTCCGAATCGCCGGAAGCCCGGGCGCTCAAAGCCAAGCTCGAGCAGTTCGGCGCTCAGCAGAGCAAGGCCCAGCAGGAAATGGCGGTCGCCTTGCGCGCCGCCGCGGGCATCGACCTCCAGTCGCCGGACAATCATTTCGCCATGGGGCTCACGCCGCTCGGCGAGGGCAGATTCGTCGGCGGAATCATCCTCCATGTGCGCCATGACAGCGACAAACTGGCCGCCTATGGCGCCGCGCAGAATATCCCGACCCTCAGCGCCGGAGGACTGTCCGGCTGGCGCGCGCGGGAACTCGTCGGTCGCCTGGCGTTCGGCGGAGCCGGAGCGCAGATGGCCAAGACCGCCATCGCGACGGCGGAAACCTCGGGAGACAGCGAGCCTGTCGGCGTCTTCGATGTCGACGCCGAGACCCTCATCGTCGCCAAGCCCCGCGAAGCCGCACGCATGATCGCCTTGCTCAAGGGCCAAGGCGTCTCCTACGCCCTGACGCCTCCGTCCAAGGCCCAGGCCGCCAAGACCGGCCGTCCTTACGTCATCATGGCGATGAACGCGTCGAAACTTCCGCCTAGTCCCGCGATGGCCAAGAGCGGGCTCCAGGACGCGCTGATGGTGATCGGCGAAGACGCCGCCGACCAAGTGGTCAAGGTCAACACCGTCTTCGCCGACGAAGCCAAGGCCACCCCTTACGTCCGGCAGGCCCAGGGCATGCTCGCGATGATGCCCCTGATGATGGCGGGCAATCCCATCCGTCCGCAGAGCGCGGAGGACAAGGAAATGAAAGAGATCTTCCGGGAGATGCTGGCCGGCATCCGGCCGATCGAGCACAACGGCGCCGAGATCGGCCTGAGCGCCTCGTGGGAGACCGCGCGCCTTTGCGCCATGATGGGCCGCCTGCTGGAGCTTAATGCGGCCAGGATGGGAGCGGCGCAGGCGGCGGAGCTCGGGAAGTGAACTCGCGTGGAACGCGAGGGAGATGAGTTGATCGGTTGATCCGTTGGCCGGTTGGCCAGAGGGCAGAAGTGGCAGTGCAAAGGTGCAAATCGAAGCGGAGCTCCTGTGCAAAAGTGCAAAGGTTAGCGCGGCGGAGCCGCGAGGGGACATGCTGGCAAGGTGACATGGGGACAAGGGGCGATAGCACCGTTTCGGGTGGCGGGCCAGTTGGCCGCGTCATCGATTCAGTCCTCTGTCATCGACGCAGTCATCGATGCAGCCAACCTATTGGGTAGGGGCGTGCGGCCCGCGCGCCCATGGTGTCGGAAAGGATGACCGGGCCGGTCATCCCACCCTTTGCGGTCTCCGGTTTCCCTTTGAGCGGGCGGGACGTTTCAGGTGGCGGGACAGGTAAAGGTATCAGCCCTCGTTAGTCGGGAGGACCGGGCGGCACCAAGCGGCGACATCCTTCCGAGCGAGGAGATAGATCAAGAGTCCGCAGCTGCAGATGACATAAAACAGCAGCTCCATCATGTAGTAAGGGTAGAAAACAACGGCCTGGGTGACGTCATACAGCCACCAACCAGCGAAGACGGCGTAGGCGACATGCATCCACATCAGGCTGAGCCGGGCCCAGCGGCGTCGGCGGCCGATCTGCCAATTGAGCCAACTCCGCGCGACGATCATGAGCAAGCCGGCCAGTCCGCCTTTTTTGACGAAGTACCAGGGATTCTCCGCGAACCTATCCGCGCTGTTCAGGGAAATCGTGATCAACGCGGAAACCTGAGGCAATAAACTGAGCCACAAGAGCACGAGCAGAATCCGGAATGCCCAAGGCGAGCGAGGGGCGACGGGGGTGACGTCCATGCATTCCAATAGGCGGCCGAAGGTGAGAGGGCAAGGGGTAGATAAGAGAGTATCGAGTATGGAGTATAGGGGGAGAGGCAAAATGAGTTGATTGGTTGACCAGTTGGCCGGAGGGCCGGAGGGCAGAAGTGGCAGTGCAAAGGTGCAAATCGGAGCGCTGCTCCTGTGCAAAAGTGCAAAAGTTAGCGCGGCGGAGCCGCGAGGGGACATGCT
>JBDLWC010000118.1:0-5861 GCA_039804485.1 Verrucomicrobiota bacterium | reverse complement strand
AACACGTAGTAGAGCCAGAACGAGCCTTGTTCGGTGAAGCCGTAGCTGTGCAGGCCCACCCCGAGGAGGTTGGTGCCGAACCATGACCAGGCGGTGACGATGTTGCCGAAGATCAGCAGCTGCATCAGGCCTTCGCGACGCACGAGGCCGCCCCAGCGGGCGTGCAGGCAGACGGCGCACCAGAGCACGATGAGGATGGCGCCGTTCTCCTTGGGGTCCCAGCCCCAGAAGCGCCCCCAGCTCTGGTCGGCCCAGATGCCGCCCAGCATCGTGCCGACGAAGCTGGCGAGCACGGCGAAGGCCAGGATGCCGTAGGCCGCGCGGGCCACGCTGTCACCCATGTCGTAATCGGATTTGAAGGCGCGCAGGGCCAGGTGCAGCGCACCCAGGAGGCCCGCGACGAACGTCGCCGAGTAGCCCAAGGTCACGATGGTCACGTGGGTCGAGAGCCAGAAGTTCGAGTCGAGCACCGCGCGCACGCTCTCCAGGTTGTCCTCGCCCGACAGGCCGAGGTTATGGGCGACGATCAGGGAGCCGAAACCGGCGAGTCCCGTGGCCGCGGCGCCGATGCCGTTCTTCCATACGCGCTCGAGCAGGATGCCCAGGCCGACGGCGCCCCAGGCGACGAAGATGCCCGAGGAGTAGAGGTTGGTGACGGGCGGACGGCCGTGCAGCCACATGCGGTAGCCGAGGGCCGCGGTGTGCAGCACGAAGCAGACGACCAGCAGGCGGTAGGCCCAGGTTCGCAGGGCTTCGGAGGACATCAGCCAGGAGGCGAAGACCATCAGCACGGTGACGGCATAGGCGATGAGCAGCCAATAGAACGGCTGCAGGCGCCCGAACGTCGCCTCGGATTCCGACTTCGCCGACCACGGACCTTTGAGGGACGCGGCGATGGCGCCGGTGAGCCGGGCGCATTCGTCGTCCTTGCCGTCACGCCAAGCGGTGGAGAAGTCGGCGTAGCGGGTGATCAGACCGTCTTCGGCGAGCCCGGCCCGATGGGTCTTCTGGTCCTTGATGATGCCGAGGAGAGAAGAGCCGAGATTGTCCCAGCGTTCGACGGAGTCCGGATCCCGCGGGGGCATGAGCCCGATGACGCCTTCGCGTTCGAATTCCTGGTATCGCTCCACGAAGGCGCGCACGGTCTTCTGCAGCTCAGGGTCGAAGGCCTGACCGGAGCCGCCGTTGGCCCGGCTGGCGCCCATCTCCGCGAGGGCGCGGTTCAGCGCGCCGATCCAGGCGCCGTATTCGCGGCGCGGGGAGACTTCGGCCGGCAGGTCGCCGGGGATGAAGGTCATGCTCAACGTGGCGTACTGGCGGGCGGCGTTTTCCAGGTTGAGGAGCGCGCGGTCTTCGGCGTCGCGGTCCGCCTGGGCGCGGGCGCGGGACTTCTCCGCGGCCTTGCTGAGTTCCGCGCTGTTCTTCAGGATGCCGTCCCAGCTGACATAGAGGCTTTTCTCGGGGTCGCCGCCGACGCGCCGGAGCACGTTCGGGTGTTCGACGCGGAAACTCGGGAGGTGGCGGGCCACCGGAGCGCGGAAGCAGACTTCGATCAGCCAGTCGACCGAACGGACCGAGCCGCCGCTGACGACGACCGGGCGTTTCTCGAGCATCGCCTGCAGTTCGGCGGTCAGGGCCGGCAGCTCCTTGGCGATCTGCGCGCGCTGCTCCGCCGTCCAGCTGGAAGGGCGTTGACCGAAAGCCACCCGCTCCAAGGGGGTGAGGCTCAGCGAGGTGCGCGAGCGCATCTGCAGGAGCGAGCCCGTGGCGAGCGTCTCGACGGGCACGATGCGTCCGCCGCTCTGCACCGGGATCTTCCCGAAGTCGCGCGTCGTCCAGCCGGCGTCCGCCGCCTCCGCGGCCGGGGCGAGGAACCCGCAGGCGACCAACGCGGCCGCAGCCGCGGCCTTCACGGCGCGTCCGCGGATGAAGCGGAACAAGGAATAGCCGAAATGCCACAGCAGGCCGAGCGACATCACCGCGACGGAGACGTAGGGGATGAGCCAGCCCGGGTTGCGCACGACCTGCAGGACGCTGAGGTCCTTGCCGTCCTTGGTGCTGCCGAAGCTGGACTGGAAGAACGTCAGTCCGGCGTGACGGAGAGGCTGGTTCATCGAGATGTTGTAGGTGAACGAGCTCGCGCCTTCGCTGATCGTCACGTCGCTCGCGAAGCGGCGCGGGGTGTTCGTTCCCGGGTATTTCTCGTGGGTGAACTTGTCCAGCCGCAGCGAGAAGGGGACGTAGTGACGGGCGCGGCGCAGGGAAAGCTGGTAGGTCTTCGCCTCGTCCTTGAATTCCTGGGCGTCGAAAGATTCGGTCAGGTTGAGGTTCAAGGCCCAGACGCCGAGCGACATGCCGGCTTTCGTCAGCTCGACGACGGCGGTCGGCGCGTTCGGGCGGTTGTCGTCGAAGCTTTCGGGGATGACCTGATAGGCCAGCGGCGTGCGCGCGCCGATGCCTTGCGTGGCTTTGATCTCGAGGCCTTCCGGCAACTGCGACTTGGCGCGCAGGATGGCATTGGGATGATAGGAGAGCACCTTGAGCGTGAAAGGCGTGCCGGGCAGGGCGAGGCTGTCGTTCGCTTTCCGCGCGACGATGTCGCGCAGGAGGGCGTCAGGGACCGACACGACCTGGTCGGAGCCGCCGGCTTTCTCCACGAGGGCGATCTCGAACTCGCGGAACGCTTCGGAGTAATCGCGGCTTTCGCCTTCCGGGATGACCATCGCGGACTCTTCCTGGTAGACGGCCGTGATGAACCCGCCGACGAGCAGGAGCAGCAACCCGCCGTGGACCATGCTGATGCCCAGCTTGGAGACCTGCGCCTTGAAGTGGCGGAAGTGGGCGAAGCCCAGATTGACGATCAGGAGGGCGCCCAGCGTGAAGCCGGCGGGCAGCGGGATGCGCAGCGCGGCGGTCTCGTCCATCGGGTAGAAGCACAGCCACGAGGAGAAATAGACCTTCTGGACGTGCCAGACGCCCCAGTGGACCTGCTCCAGCGTGCCCAGCAGCACCAACAGCATGGAGAGCACCAGCAGCGTGACGGTCAGCTTCAGCGAAGCGAGCGTGTCGAGGAGCCGGCGGCCGCTGTCGGCTTTGGCTTGGAAGTCTTGGTTGTTCACGGAAGTCGGGAGGCGGCGAGGAAGGTGACGAGGGCTTCGCCCTGGGCGGCGACGGCCGCGGCGTCACCGCTCATCTTGAAGAACCAGGTCGCGCCTTTGTGCGCGGTCATGACGGCGTCGAGGGCTTTCTTGCCGTCGGCGGAGGTCATCACGAAGCGCTGGCTCTCGATGCCGCCGACGTTGGCCGGCTTGGCGGAGGCGGCGATTTCTTCGGCGGTGGCGGAAGCCAGACCGATCTGGCCTCGCCAGCGGTTCACGTTGGCGGTCAGGCCGCCGACGTTGCCAGGGAAGACGGTCACGGCGATCTCGGCCTTGGTGCCGTCGGGGCCCGTGACGATCCAGGTGGCCTTGCGCATCCCGTTTTCAGGACCGACGGACCAACCATTGGGCAGCGAGCCCCACTTAGGGGCGTCAAAGGAGGCGGCTTCGGCTTTCATCGAAGCCGTCGCCGCCATCGGGGCGCTCGGAGTCACCGGGGCCGCCGAGGCGGCCGGAGCGGCGGTTGGTTGGGTCGTAGGCGCGTTCTCGGCGACTGAGGCAGCTGGCTGGGATTTGACTTCGTAGCGAGTGACTTGCGGGGCGGGCTTGCAGCCGAGCGCGATGACGGAGAGGGAAAGAAGAAGGAGGCGCATGAAGTCAGGTGGGTTTGAAAAGGGTTTGACCGGGTTTATCTCCGTCCTGCGGTCACGTCGTCGCGCCCAGTGAAGCCCTGTCCGGGTGCGGACGTGGGGGTGGAAGGTCGAGACGACATCTGGCTTGGACAGGGATGCCCCTTCATGGTTGCAGGGTAATCGCCCAAGGCAAAAAGAAAGGACGCTATTTCGGCGTCCTTGGGGGTGGCGGGGCTGGTTATCCTCGTTCAGTCCGTGAAGCGGAACAGGGCGACGTCGCCGTCCTTGAACAGATAGGACTTGCCCTCCAGCCGGTAGCGACCGGCGTCGCGGGCGGCGGCCACGGAGCCGTTCTTCACCAGATCGTCATAAGAGACGACCTCGGCCTTCACGAAGCCCTTCTCGAAGTCGGTGTGGATCACCCCGGCGCACTGCGGGGCGGTCATGCCGCTGCGGAAAGTCCAGGCCCGGACTTCCTTCTCGCCGGCGGTGAAGTAGGTCGCGAGCCCGAGGAGATGGTAGGCGCCGCGGATCAGCGAGGAGACGCCGGAGTCGGTCACGCCCAAGGACTGGAGGAACTCCGTGGCTTCGGCGGGCGAGAGGTCGCAGAGCTCGGCCTCGACCTGGGCGCAGATGACGACGTGCTCGCAGCCATGGCGCTGGCCGATGAGCGCGGCGACGGCGGCGACGTGGGGGTTCTTCGAAGGGTCGGCGAGGTCGCCTTCGGCGACGTTGCAGGCGAACAGCACCTTCTTCGAGGACAGGAGATTGTAAGCCTTCAGGCGTGTCCGTTCGTCGTCGGAGACTTCGAGGGAGGAGGCCGGTTGGTTCTCGTTGAGGTGCTTCACCAGGCGGCCGAGGAGCTCGACGTTGGCGATGGCGTCCTTGTCCTGGCTGCGGACCTTCTTCTGGTTGCGGTCGAGCTGCTGCTCCGCGGACTGGATGTCGGCCAGGATGAGTTCGGTCTCGATCACGCCGATGTCCCGCACGGGGTCTACCTTGCCCATGCTGTGGACGATGTCATCGTTGTCGAAGCAGCGCACCACGTGGATGATGGCGTCGCATTCGCGGATGTTGGAAAGGAAGTCGTTGCCCTTGCCTTCGCCCTTGGAGGCGCCGGCGACCAGCCCGGCGATGTCGACGATGTCGATCGTGGCGGGGATGACGACCTTGGTGCCCGCGATCGCCTGGAGCTTCTGCATCCGTTCGTCGGGGACGAGCACGACGCCGACATTGGGCTCGATGGTGCAGAAGGGGTAGTTGGCCGCCTCGGCCTTGCGCGAGCGGGTCAGCGCGTTGAAGAGGGTCGACTTGCCCACGTTGGGGAGTCCGACGATGCCTGCCTGGGTCTTTGCCATGGAAGACGCAACGTGGGCTTCCTCCTCGCCAAGGTCAAGTGTCGGCGCTCAGGGAGCCTCGGAAGCCGGCGCGGTCAGGATCGCCTCGTCCTTGGGCTGCGGCTGTCCGCTGACGATGCGCGCCAAGGCGATCCGCCCATGCAAGGACACGATCTCGAGTTCGGCCGACGGATTCAGGCGCGGGTCGCGCGTGATGAGCCGCAAGCCGGGCCGGACGATCGTGCCTGGCAGGATGAGCAGGGGCACGGAGAGGCTGCCCAGCGGGTAGCCTTGGACGAAGCCGACGCGGATGTCGCGGGGCGAACCAGCGGGCTGGAGGAACGGATTCTCGGGCGCCGCGGCCGGAGCCGGTCGCTTCGACGCGCAGCCGGCCAGCAGAGCGCAAAGCAACCAGGCTAGCGGGGCGCGGTTCACTCGCGATGCGTCATGCCGGGGCCTTCCGGGGGCTTGCCGATGAAGGCGGCCAGGGCGGAATGAGGGGGCAGGCCGCCGGGCAGGCCGCCGGGAGACAGCGGACCGGGAGCCTGTTCGCCTTTGTCTTCCTCGGAAAGGAACTGGTCGAAGCCGGGACCGGAGGTGTCGAGCTCGCCTTCGAACATGCCCTGCAGCTGGCGCATGCGCGTCGGGTGGCGCATCTTGCGGAGCGCCTTGGCCTCGATCTGACGGATGCGTTCGCGGGTCACCTTGAAGTGGCGGCCGACTTCCTCGAGCGTGCGCTGGACGCCGTCGAGGAGGCCGAAGCGCAGGATGAGGACCTCCTTCTCGCGTTCGGC